>JBMFPD010000019.1:0-19465 GCA_049969295.1 Anaerolineae bacterium
GGTTGTTGACGATACGTCGTTCTGGCCAAGGCGACGGAGAGGTAGGGGCGCACGGCCGTGCGCCTTCCAACCCCACCCCCCTGGGCCCCCTCCCCGCACGCGGGGAGGGGGCTGGGGGAGGGGTGCTCAGAAGACCGTATGATCAGAATCCTCTGTGGTCAAGCCCTCCGCTCCTCTGGGCGCTGGCGCGCAGGGAAGTGGGGGGCCATCCGCGCTCGGTTTCCTCACCGTCTGGGGAACCAGGCGCGCTCGCCCTCAGAGCCTACGCCAGCCGCTCCCAGAGGCGCTTGGCCAGTTCGCGGGAACGGGCTGTGATCCGCGCCTCGTCCAGGGTCAGGAGTTCCCCGTCCCGCATCAGCACACGGCCTCCGACGATGGTTGTGCGCACATCGGTCCCGTCCACGCCGAAGATGAGGTGCCAGGGGTAGTTCCCCTCGTGCAGGGGCGTGGTGGGATGGTAGCGCACGGTGATGACATCCGCCAGCGCGCCGGGAGCCAGGCGGCCCAGCGGGCCTGGGAAGTAGCGCTCCGCCAGGCGCGCGTTCGCCCCGTAGACCAGGCCGAGCACCTGGTCCGCGGGCAGGGCCTGGGGGTCGCCCGTCGCCAGCCGGTGGACAAGGTAGGCCGCGTGCATCTCCACGAACAGGTTGTTGGAGAAGCCGTCGTTCCCCAACCCCACCTGCACCCCGCGGCGCAGCATGCTGGGGACGGGGGCCGTGCCCACGGCGTTGTTCATGTTGGAGCGGGGGTTGTGGGCTACCAGCACTCCCGTCTCCCGCAGGAGGTCCACCTCGTAGCCATCTACATGGACGCAGTGGGCGGCGATGCCCAGCGGCCCCAGGATGCCAGAGCGGTGGAGCCGCTCCACCACCCGCACCCCCGTCCGCTTGAGGCAATCGCGCTGGTCCGCCTGGCTCTCGGCCACGTGCACGTGGCACCCCACCTCCAGGTCGCGGGCAAGGCTCGCCGCCCGCTCCAGGGTGGAGTCGGAAAGGGTCATGGAGGCGTGGAGGCCGACCATGCCAGCCACCAGGGAGTCCCGTTCCCGCTGCGCAGCGCGGACGAAATGCCCCGTCTCACTCAGGGCCTGGGATACCACCTCCGGGCCATCCCGGTCCGACACCTCGTAGCACAAGCAGACGCGCACCCCGGCACGCCGGGCCGCCTCGGCGATGGCTTCCAGACTGCCCTCCACTGCGTGGGGTGAGGCGTGGTGGTCAAAGAGGGTCGTCACTCCATGCCGGATGGCATCGGCCAGGCAGACTTCCGCGCTGGCCTGGATGTCCTCCAGAGTCAGGGCCCTGTCCAGGCGCCACCACAAGCGTTCCAGGATCTGGGGGAAATCCCTGGGGGCCGGGCCCGAGAGGGCCATGCCGCGGGCAAACGCGCCGTAGAAGTGGGTGTGGGCGCAGACCATCCCCGGCAGGACCAGGTGCCCCTCGGCGTCCAGGACTTCCCTGTCTTCCGGGTAGCGTGCGGCAAGGGTGGAAGTGGGGCCCACATCGGTGATGCGGTCCCCCTGGATGCGCAGCGCCCCCCGCGGCACGAGAGGCTGCTCCGACGTGAAGGCCAGGAGCGTCCCGTTCAGGATGAGCATGGGGCACCTCCTTCCCCGCCCCTTTCAGAAGACGACCGTCTCCTTGCCGTGCAGTTTCTCCAGCACCTTCTGCCCGATCAGTTCCAGGTGGGCGTGGTTCTGGACGAAGTCCAGGTCGTCGGTGGGCACGGTGAGGACCGGGCACAGGGTGAAGTTCTCTATCCACTCCTCGTACAGGACGTTGAGCTGTTCCAGGTACTCGGGGCGGATGTCCTGCTCAAAGTCGCGGCCCCGGAGCCGGATGCGCTCCAGGAGAGTGGGCACGGAGGCCTGCAGGTAGATGACCAGGTCCGGCGGTGGCAGGATGTGGATGACCGATTCGTACAGGGCGCGGTAACTGGCGTAGTCCCGGTCGCTCATGTACCCCTGCAGGTGCAGGTTGCGGGCGAAGACCTCGGCGTCCTCGTACACTGTGCGGTCCTGCACCACCGTGCCGGGGCGCTCCAGGATCTGCCGGTGGTGCTGGAGCCGTCGGGAGAGGAAGAAGATCTGGGAGTGGAAGCTCCAGGCCCGCATGTCCTTGTAGAAGTCGGGCAGGTAGGGGTTGTCCTCCACCGCCTCAAAGAAAGGTTCCCAGCAGAAGTGGGCGCTGAGGAGTTCCGTGAGGGTGGACTTGCCCACCCCCACGTTGCCGGCAATGGCGATGAACTTCTTCATCGGTTCTGTGCCTCCCCTTTGGCTTCCAGAGAGCGCACATAGGTGGCCTCCAGGTCCACCTCGCTGAGGTTGGCCAGGCAGACAAGGCTGTCCAGGCACTGGGCGAGGAGGTCCTGCAGGGCCTCCCTCCGCTCCTGGAGGGCCCGGTCCCGGGCCTCCAGGCGGTTGCCCACGGCCTCGGCGCAGAGGTCCTCCTCCCGCCAGACCGCCTCCAGCACGGCCCCCAGGTCACCGATGCGGCGCACCAGGGAGATGAAGTTGAAGTAGAGGTCGGAGGCCAGCCCGGGCTGGAGGACTTCCGTCCGCCGCCAGGCCTGGAAGTCGGCCAGGCGACGGCTCAGGGGAGCGCGCGGCAGCGCTTCGGCCGCGGGGGCAACCATCTCCTCCAGGGGAAGGGGGGGCTGGTAGGCTCCCTCTTCCAGGGCGGCCCGGATGCGTCCTAGGACCGCCCGGAGGTCCTCCTCCCGCCGCACGATATCCAGGTTGCCCGTGTCGATGGTGAGGACGGGGGCCTCGCGGTACTCCCGGCCGAAGAAACGTTCGTAGGCCTGGCGGACCTCCTCAATGTAAGCGCGGGACATGCTCCGCTCGTAGGGTCGGTCCCGCTGGGCGATGCGCTGCATGAGGATGTCGGTATCGGCCCGCAGGTATACCACCAGGGTGGGCGAGGGGATGTTCTCCGAGAGGATGCGGTGCACCCGCTCGTACATCTCCAGTTCGTCCTCGGCCAGGTTCAGGTGGGCGAAGAGGCGGTCCTTGGCGAAGGTGTAGTCGCTCACCAGGGAGGTGCGGGCCAGGGTGGCTGGGACCACGCTGCGTTGCTGGCGGTAGCGGCTCAGGAGGAAGAACAGTTGCGTCTGGAAGGCGTAGCGGGCCCGGTCCTGGTAGAAGCGGCTGAGGAAGGGGTTTTCCTCAAAGACCTCCAGGAGAAGTTCACCCCCCAGGTCCCGGTGCACGAGGCGCGCCAGGGTCGTCTTGCCCACCCCGATGGGGCCCTCAATGGCCAGGAAAAAGCGGTCTCTCAAGGGTGGCTCCTACCGTCTCACGGACTTGCGCACGGCGGGGATGGAAGGGCCAGTGCTACCAGGAGGATACCACCTTTGAGGGCAAACGTCAATGCCTCGTGGGACGTGCGGCACCCCGCTCCCGCGCACGTGCGGCTCCTCCTATCCCCCTTGGGCCACCGCAGGCGCGGGGGGCAGGAGGGGGGTTGGACCGTGCCCCCTCGGAGGGTCAGGAGTTCTTCCCGGAGACCCGCGGTCCCCGCGGGCGGATGGTCACCCGGCGGCGGTCCCCCTCGCCGATGCTCTCGGTGACCACCTGGGGGTGGTCGCGCAGGGCCAGGTGCACGATGCGCCGCTCGTTGGGGGGCATGGGCTCCAGGGCCACCGGCCGCCCGCTGAGCACCACCCGCTCGGCCATGCGGTGGGCCAGTTGCTCCAGGAGGACCCGCCGTCGCTCCTTGTATCCCTCCACATCCACCACGAGGTTGATCCACCGCTTCAGGCGGTGGCTCACCATCAGGCGGAGGATGTACTGGAGGGCCCGCAGGGCCTCCCCCTGCCGGCCGATGAGGACGCTGAGGTCGCGCCCGCGGATATCCAGGACGAGAGCGCCCTCTCCCTGGTCGGGGTCCGGGGAGAGGAACCGTTGCTCCACCGTAGCCCGGAGGCCCAGGCGTTGGAGCAGCCCCTCCAGGAGTTCCTGGGCCACGGCCGCCTCTTCGGGCGTGATGGCCGCCCCCTGGGGGAGAAACTCTTCCTCCGGTGCTTCCTCCACCGGCGTCACAGGGGCCTCGGGCTCCCGACGGACGATCTCCACCAGGCGCACCCGGGCGTTCTCCCCCTTCAGCCCCAGGAACCCGCGGCTCCCGGGCCGGAGGACCTCCACCTCTACCTCATCCCGGCGCAGGCCCAGAACCCGGAGCCCTTCCTCAATGGCCTCTTCAACTGTCCTGCCCTCAAATTCAGCGTTTCTTCCTTCGCTTGGCATCTCGCTTCTTCCTCGTCGGGCTGGCTGGAGAGGGTTCCTGCGTCTGGGTGCCCCCTTCCGGGGCCGCGGGAGCGGTTTCCACGGCCCCCGCTGCTGGTGCTGGCTGGGCTTTGGGCTCCCGCTTCGGCGGGCTCCCGGCCCTGGCCGGGGCCGTGGCAGCCGAGGGGCGCAGGCCGCCCCAGCCTGTCACGAAGTACTGCTGGATGATGCTGAAGATGTTGGAGACCACCCAGTACAGGGTCAGGCCAGCCGGCACCTGCAGGGTGATGTAGCCGAAGAAGATGGGCATGACCATCATCATGGAGTTCATCATGCTCTGCTGCGCGTCCTGGCTCGTAGGCCCCACCTGCGCCATCTTCTGGTAGAGCAGTTGGGTGATCACCGTGAGCAGGGGCAGGACGAGGTAGGCCAGGGCCGGTCCCCATCCGATCCTGGGCGGGAAGGGGAAGAGCCAGCTGATCCCGTCGGCAGGGCTTGGGAACCCCAGGTCGGGGATCCAGAGGAAGCTGCCCAGGTCCACCGTACGGGCCAGGGAGTAGAGCGCGCTGTACAGGCCGATGAGGATGGGGAACTGGATGAGCATGGGCAGGCATCCGCCGAAGGGACTCACCCCTGCCTCTTTGTACAGTTCCATCTGGGCCTTGGCCAGTTTCTCGCGGTCGTTCCCGTACTTCTTCTGGAGTTCCTGCAGCCGCGGTTGCAGTTCCTGGGTGGCCTTCATGGACTGCAACTGCTTCATGTTCAATGGCAGGGTGATCAACTTGATGATGGCGGTGAAGAGGATGATGGCGAACCCGAAATGGTACGGGACCCCAATGCTTTGGAGCCAGCCGGCCAGGAACTTGAGGGCCTCGGCCAGCGGCGCGACAACCAGTGCATTCCACATGATGGCGTTTCCGTCCTCCCTAGAACTCTCCCCGGGCCCCGCGGGCAGGGCAGGCTCACGCGCCCTCTTCCCCGCGCCTCAGGGTACCGGATCGTATCCCCCCGGGTGGAAGGGGTGGCACCGGCTGAGGCGCTTGAGGCCCAGCCATCCCCCCTTGATCACCCCATATCGCTCAATGGCTTCGTAGGTGTATACGGAGCAGGTGGGCGTGAAGCGGCACGACGGCGGAAGGAGGGGGCTGATGAACCGCTTGTACATCCGCAAGACCCAGAGAACCACTGCTTTCAACCCTGCTGAACCTCCGATCCGCCCCCCTCTGCGGGAGGCTTCTCCTCATCCTCCCTTCGGGCGCTCTGGACGGCCTGCCCCTCGTCCTCCAGCAGGCTGGCCCGCCGCAGGAGGCCCTCCACCGACTGCATCACCTCGCCGAAAGTGGCACCGGCCATCTCCCCCCGGGCGATCCAGACCAGGTCCCACCCAGGGCGGATGCGCGGTCGGTGCAGGCGGACGGCCTCGCGCATCAGCCGTTTGGCGCGGTTGCGACGCACGGCCTTGCCGATGCGCTTGCCCACCACGAAGCCGAACCGGCTGTAGGGAAGGCCGTTGGGCACGGCCCCCAGCACCAGGAGCCGGTTCGCCCAGGTCCGCCCTTCCTGCCGCACCCGGGCGAAGTCAGCACGGCGGTGCAGGCGGACCGCCCGGGGTAGACCATAGATGGCCTTTCCCCCCAAGGTTGGTTCACTCCCCCACCCGAACCGGACACCCCGATCGCCCACACGGGTTTCGGTAGCATTTGGGGGGACCTTGTCCCGTCCCCCCAAGTCACCCACCTGTGCGATGGTCCGCCGAAGAGGGTTAGACCGTCAGGCGCTTCCTTCCCTTGAGCCGGCGGGCCTTGAGCACCTTCCGTCCGCCCGACGTCCGCATGCGGGCCCGGAAGCCGTGCACCCGGAACCGGTGGCGGACCTTGGGCTGCCATGTGCGCTTGGGCATGGTTCCTCACCTCAATGCAGGACGTGTTGCAACGGCACATTATACCCCGCTCTGGGGACCTGGTCAAATGCCCGTGGCCTTGTGGCAGGGGACCGTAGGGCACGCCTCCTGGCGTGCCCTCTGCGCCGGGAAGAGCGGTTACAGCCTTCCCTTTCGTGAAAACGAGACAGCCCTGTGCCCAGCAAAGCGTCCCTTTGACAAACCTCACACCCCTGGGTATCATTGGGACGTAGGTGCGGCTGTTGGGAGTTCCTCTGCTTCCTGGAAAGCCTGTACCGGGGCAGCAACCTGGCCCGGTGCTTTCCAGGTCCTCCCCTCTTGTGCAGGAGGAAGGCGATGGCGCAGAAGACGGTGGGCTTCATCGGTCTGGGCATCATGGGTTTCCCGATGGCCAGGCGCATCCTGGAGGCCGGCTATCCCCTCATCGGCTACGACATCCGTCCTGAGCCCGTGGAGGCGCTGGCAGCCCTGGGCGCGCAGAAGGGGGCGTCCCCCAGGGACGTGGCGGCGCGCAGCGACGTCGTCATCACCATGCTCCCCGATTCGCCCGATGTGGAAGCCGTCGCCCTGGGGCCTGAGGGTATCCTGGCAGGGGCCCGTCCGGGAACCATCTACGTGGACATGTCCACCATCTCCCCCACGGTGGCGGTCCGGGTGGCGGAGGCAGGCCGGGCAAAAGGGGTGCGCGTCCTGGATGCGCCGGTGAGCGGGGGCGACATCGGTGCCCAGCGGGGGACCCTTTCCATCATGGTGGGCGGGGACGAGGCAACCTTTCAGGAGATGTTGCCCATCTTCCAGGCGATGGGGTCCCGCATCACCCTCTGCGGGGGCAACGGTGCGGGGCAGATCGTCAAGACCTGCAACCAGATCCTGGTGGGCGCGGCCATCCTCGGTGTGGCCGAGGCCCTGGTCCTGGGGGCCAAGGCGGGTGTGGACCCGGCCAAGATCGTGGACGTGCTCCTGGGCGGGGTGGCCCGCTGCGGCATCCTGGAGAACCGCGGCTTGCGCATCGTGCAGCGGGACTTCCAGCCAGGGTTCAAGGCCAAACTGCACTACAAGGACATGCGCATCGCCCTCGCCGCGGGTCAGGACTACGGAGTCCCCATGGTGGTCTCCCCCCTGGTGCACGAGATGCTCAAGCGCATGGTCGTCGCGGGATACGGCGAGTGGGACCATTCGGGCATTGTGCGCGTGCTGGAGGAGTGGGCCGGTGTGGAAGTGCGGGCCTCCGGAGCCTAAGGCTGCACCACAGAGGATTTTGACAGTGCGGCCTTCTGGGCGCCTCTCCCACCCTCTGGGCCCCCTCCCCGCGTGCGGGGAGGGGGCTGGGGGAGGGGTGCTCAGAAGACTGTATCATCAGAATCCTCTGTGGTCAAGTACTAGAGAGGGACAATGGACATCCTGGAGACGCTCAACGAGGCACAGCGAGAGGCAGTCCAGGCGGTGGAAGGCCCTGTCCTGGTCCTGGCTGGACCAGGGAGCGGCAAGACGCGCGTCCTCACCCACCGCGTGGCCTACCTCATCCGCGCCTGCGGTGTGGACCCCTTCCACATCATGGCGGTCACCTTCACCAACAAGGCGGCCCGCGAGATGCAGAACCGGCTGGAAGGGCTCCTCGGGGCCAGCCTCAGCCGCCTGACCCTGGGCACGTTTCACGCCATCTGCGCCCGCATCCTGCGACGTGAGGCAAGGCACCTGCCCTACACCGCCGACTTCGTCATCTTTGACGAGGCAGACCAGCAGAGCCTGGTGCGGCAGGCCCTCAAGACCCTCAACCTGGACGAGAAGACGTACGCCCCCCGTTCGATGCTAGCAGCCATCTCCCGCCTCAAGGGACGCCTCCTGGAGCCGAGCGAGGTTCAGCCAGAAAGTTACTTTGAGGAGATCGTGGGGCGGGTGTACAGTGCCTACCAGGACCTCCTCCGGCAGAACAACGCCCTGGACTTTGACGACCTCCTGATGCAGACGGTGCTCCTCCTCCGGCGCGATCCCGAGGTGCGGGCCCGCTACCAGCAGCGCTACCAGCACATCTTGGTGGACGAGTTCCAGGATACCAACATGGCCCAGTACGAACTCCTGCGCCTCTGGTCGGGAGCGCACCGGAACCTCTTCGTGGTGGGCGATGAGGACCAGTCCATCTACCGCTTCCGGGGGGCGGATTACCGCAACGTGTTGCGCTTCCGGGAGGACTTCCCCGAGGCGCGGGTGATCCTCCTGGAGGAGAATTACCGCTCCACCCAGACCATCCTGGAGGCGGCCAATGCGGTCATCTCCCACAACGTGAGCCGCACCCCGAAGCGGCTGCGCACCCGCCGAGGGAAGGGGCCGCGCATCACCGTCTTTGAAGCCTACAACGAAGAGGAGGAAGGGGCCTACGTCGTCCGGGAGATCGCCCGCCTGGTGGCGAGCGGCCAGGTCAAGGCAGGCGACTGCGCCGTGATGTACCGCACCAACGCCCAGTCCCGCCCCCTGGAGGACGCTTTCGTCCGGGCAGGCATGCCCTACCACCTGGTGGGGGCGACGCGCTTCTACGCCCGGCGCGAGGTGAAGGACCTCCTGGCCTACCTGCGCCTCATCCACAACCCCTACGACCAGGTCAGCCTCCTGCGCATCATCAACACGCCACCGCGGGGCATCGGCGCGCAGACCCTGGCCAGCCTGCAGGTCTGGGCCGAGGGGCAGGGCCTCCCCCTCTACGAGGTCCTGCGCCGCCTGCTCCAGGCGGAACAGGAGGAAATCAGGGGGCCGGTGCCCCCCTTCAGCGGGCGCACCCGCAAGGCCCTCCTCGGGTTTGCCGAGATGCTCCAGGAGTTCCTGGAGGCGCGGGCAAACCTGGATACCCTCCGCCTCTTTGACCTGGTGGTGGAGCGCACGGGCTACCGAGAGTTCCTGATGGATGGGTCCCCGGAAGCCGAGGAACGCTGGGCCAACGTCCAGGAACTGCGGACTGTGGCTGCCAACTACCAGCACCTGCCCCCCGAGGAGGGGCTCGCGGCCTTCCTGGAGGAGGTGGCCCTGGTCTCCGACGTGGACAACCTGGGCGATACCGCCGAGGCCCCCGTGTTGATGACCCTCCACATGGCCAAGGGGCTGGAGTTCCCTGTGGTCTTCATCGTGGGCCTGGACGAGGGGCTCTTGCCCCACCTCCGCTCCCTGGACGACCCGGAGCAGATGGAAGAAGAGCGCCGGCTGTGCTACGTGGGCATCACCCGCGCCAAGGACCGGCTCTACCTGGTGCACACCTTTCGCCGCAGCCTCTACGGGAACGACGAGGTGAGCGAACCCAGCCGCTTCCTGCTGGACATCCCCGCCCACCTGCTCCAGGGGTGGAAAGAGCCGGCCCCGTCCCGCCGCTCCGCCGTGGACCGGGCAACCCGGTGGCCCACCCAGGATGCCTCTCCCCAGCCCTCGCCGGGCCTGCGGTTTCAGGTGGGCGATCGGGTGCGGCACCCCACCTTCGGGCCGGGGCTGGTGATGCAGGCCGCTCCTGTGGGCACCGACGTGGAGGTGACGGTCGTCTTTGAGCGGGCTGGGATCAAGAAGCTCCTGGCGAGCCTGGCCCGGCTGGAAAAGGTAGAACCCTAACCCCACCCCCGGACCCCCTCTCCGCGGTGCGGGTTGAGGGGGTCCCCCGCAAGGAACGGCCTGATCGCTGGACGCGACATCTGTAAACCCACCAACAATGGAACCGAGTCGCCTTCCTCTCCATGTTTGGGCAGGGGGAGCCCCTGTGCTATAATTCCGCCGCTGTACCTGCACAGTTCTCACCGGAGGAACCGATGACCGAACCTTTGCGCATCCTGTACCTCTCCGCGGAAGTGGTCCCCTTCGCCAAGACGGGAGGGCTGGCCGACGTCGCAGGCTCCCTGCCCAAAGCGGTGCGCGCCCTGGGCCACGACATCCGCGTGGCCATGCCCAGGTACGGACGGGTGGACGTGGAGAAGTTCGGCCTGAAGAAACTCCTCGGCCCCTTCCCCGTCCCTCTGGACGATGAAACCAAGCCCGCCGAAATCTACGAGGGCCGCATCGGACAGGACGTCCCCGTCTACTTCGTGGAGAACAAGGAACTCTACGACCGCGACGGCATCTACATGTACCCCGACGATGCCGAGCGGTTCATCTTCTACTGCCGCGCTGCCCTGGAGATGTGCCGCCTCCTGAACTGGCGGCCGGACGTCATCCACTGCAACGACTGGCACACGGCCATCGTCCCCAACTGGCTGAAGACCATCTACAAGGACGATCCCTTCTTCCAGGGGACGGCCACCGTCTACACCATCCACAACCTGGCCTACCAGGGCATCTTCGGCTACCGCGTCCTGGAGATCGCCGGCGTGGACGAGTACGGCTTCCTCGCCCACCCCGACATGGCCGACCTGAACGGCGTGGTGGACCTGATGGCCCGGGGCATCCACTTCGCTGACGTCATCAACACCGTCAGCGAGACCTACGCCCAGGAGATCCTCACCCCGGAGTACGGCGAACGCCTGGACCCCCTCCTGCGGGACCGCCGCCACCGCCTCTTCGGCATCCTCAACGGCATTGACTACGAGGTGATGAACCCGGCCACGGACCCCCACATCGCCCAGCACTACGACATCCACTCCCTGGACAAGCGGGTGGAGAACAAGAAGGCCCTCCAGCGGGAGGCCGGCCTGAAGGAGGACGTGGACGTGCCCCTCCTGGGGGCCATCTCGCGTCTCACCGACCAGAAGGGGTTTGACCTGGTTGCCCAGATCATGGACCCCATGCTCCGCTACCTCAAGGTGCAGTTCGTGCTCCTGGGGACGGGGGAGCAGCGCTACCACGACATGTTCAGCGCCCTCTCCCAGCAGTACCCGGACCGGGTGCGGGCTTTCCTCACTTTCAACGCCCCCCTGGCCCAGCGCATCTACGCCGGCTCGGACCTGTTCCTCATGCCCTCCCGCTTTGAGCCCTGCGGCCTGGGCCAGATGATCGCCATGCGCTACGGCAGCGTCCCCGTGGTGCGGGAGACCGGTGGCCTGGCCGACACAGTGAAGGACTTTGACCCCCGCACGGGGACCGGCAACGGCTTCACCTTCCGCGAGTACGAACCCCTGGCCCTCTACACCGCCCTGGTCCGTGCCGTGGAGACCTACCGCCACACCGACGTCTGGCGCCGCATCCAACTGGCCGGCATGACGGCCGACTTCTCCTGGACCGCCTCCGCCCGCAAGTACGTGGACCTGTACTACCGCGCCCTGGCCGTGATCCGGGGCGAGCACACACTAGAGGAGTACGGCGTGACGAGGGCCCGCCAGGGAGACGAGGAGGGGCGGCGATGACCCCAAACCCTGTCCCCCGGGACATCGTCCACCTGGAGGACCTCGTCCAGGCCCTGCCCCCGGAGGGCCAGGAGCGGTTCCGCCGCATCTTCCACGTGACCGCGACGGTGGGCCGTCTGGTCCCCCCGCCGGAGATGTACCCCTGGATAGAGAAGTACTTCGGCTCCGTGGAGGCTGTCCGGGAGCAGACCATCGTCAAGGTGACGAACCTCATCACCCTGGAGGGCGCGCTCTTCAACAGCCTGCGGGCGCAACGGCCCATGGAGACGAAGGCCCAGGCCGACGTGGTCAAGATCATTGAGGATGCGGTCGGCGACCCCTTCTGCCACCCAGAGACCGGCACCCCGGCCGACTCCTTCGGCCGGGTCCAGGGGACGCACGCCATCACCGCCAGCAACATCGCCAAGTACGACGGCTTCCACGGCCTGGTGGTCTTCCACGAGCACAACCCCCTCCAGTTCACGGCCGAGCAGGTGGCCGACTACCTGGAGGTGGCCCTGGAGTGGGCAGGCAAGGCCCGCCAGGAGGACCCGGAGGCCAGGTACTTCTTCTTCATGTGGAACTGCCTCTGGAAGAGCGGGGCTTCCATCCTCCACGGCCATGCCCAGATGACCTTGGGCCGCGGGATGCACTACGCCCGCGTGGAGGCACTCAGGCGGGCTGCCTTCCTCTACCGGGTGGGGCATGGCGTGGACTACTTTGACGACCTGGTCCAGGTCCACGAGGACCTGGGCCTGACCTTCGCCACCGTGCCGGGGGTGCGGGGCCTGGCCTACCTGACCCCCATCAAGGAGAAGGAGGTCCTCCTCATCTCCCGGCGTCTGTGCGACGGCCTGCCCGAGGCCATCTACCGCGTGCTGGATGCCTTCGTGCACCGCCTGGGGGTGCAGAGTTTCAACCTGGCCCTGTACATCCGGCCCTTCGGCCCTTCCGACGAGGACTGGAGCGGGTTCCCCATCGTGGTGCGCATCGTGGACCGCGGCGACCCCATGAACCGCACCGCCGACATGGGGGCCATGGAACTCTACGCCTCCAGCGTCATCGCCTCCGACCCCTTCCGGGTGGCCGAGGCCCTGCGGTGAAAGGGGCGCTTGCGCTTGTGGGATAAAAAACCACAGAGGACACGAAGAACACAGAGAGGAATTGATTGGAAAGCCTCTCTGTGTTCTTCGTGTCCTTTGTGGTGGTGCAGCAGTCTGGGGTAGAAGCCCGTGCTGCGCCACAAAAGATTTTGACAATACGGCCTTCTGAGCACCCCTCCCCCACAGTCCCCTCCCCGCACGCGGGGAGGGGGCCCAGGGGGTGGGGTTGGGGGGTGCAGCGCCGCTGCACCCCCGCGCTCACGCACCCTCTGTCCCTCGCTTCTCAGAAGGCCGTGCCTTCCAGGAGCACCGTGGTCCAGCACCAAGCCTGGGCCCTTGGCCGGCACCCTCTCAGGCGGCCAGCATATCCGCCGGCAGGTCGGCGGGGTAGCCTCCCTCCTGGGGCCCGGAGACCTTGCGGAAGACCAGGTGGTCCTCCTCCAGGTCCACCACGATGGAGTCGCCCTCCCGGAACTCGCCCTGCAGGAGCCGCTTGGAGAGGGGGCTTTCCACCTCCCGCTGCAGGGTGCGGCGCAGGGGCCGTGCCCCGAACTGGGGGTCAAACCCCTCCCTGGCCAGCCATTCGCGCGCCGCTTCCGTGAGTTCAATGTTCAGCCCGTGCTCCTGGAGCCGCTCCCGGATCTCCCGCATCTGCAGGTCCACGATCTGCTTGACGTGGTCCAGAGTCAGGTTGTGGAAGATGATGACCTCGTCAATGCGGTTCAGGAACTCCGGGCGGAAGGTCCGCTTGAGGCCTGCCTCGATGTCCCGGCGCATCCTCTCGTGCTCCGAGGTCTCGTCCTCACCCCGCAGGAAGCCCAGGGGCCCGGCGTAGTCCGCGTACTGGGTGCCGATGTTGGAGGTCATGATGAGGACCGTGTTGCGGAAGTCCACCGTGCGGCCGTGGCCGTCGGTGAGGCGGCCTTCCTCCAGGATCTGAAGGAGAGTGTTCCACACGTCGGGGTGGGCCTTCTCAATCTCGTCAAAGAGGATGACGCGGTAAGGCCGGCGGCGGACGGCTTCGGTCAACTGGCCTCCTTCCTCGTAGCCCACGTAGCCGGGGGGCGCGCCGATGAGGCGGGCGACGGAATGCCGCTCCCGGTACTCGCTCATGTCCACCCTGAGGAGGGCGTCCTCATCGTCAAAGAGAAACTCGGCCAGGGCCTTGGCCAGTTCCGTCTTGCCCACGCCGGAGGATCCGAGGAAGATGAAGGAACCGATGGGCCGCTTGGGGTCCTTGAGCCCGGCCCGGGCGCGCCGGATGGCGTCGGCCACAGCGTGGATGGCCTCGTCCTGGCCGACGATGCGCCGGTGCAGGTGCTCCTCCATCTGGAGGAGCTTCTCCGCCTCCGTCTGCATCAGGCTGGTGACGGGGATGCCCGTCCACCTGGCCACCACTTCGGCGACGTCCTCCACGTCCACCACGTCGTCCAGGCCCTGCTCCTGCCGCCAGGCCTCGTACGCTGCCTGGAACTCAGCCTCCAGTTTGAGGCGTTCGCTCTTGTAGAGGGCGGCCGTGGCGTAGTCGCGGGCAAGCCCGGCCTCCTCCTCTTTGGCGCGGAGGTCGTCTATCTTGCGCTTGCGCTCCTTCAGTTCCGGCGGCATGCTGAAGAGGGCCACCCGCAGTTTGGAGGCGGCCTCGTCCATCAGGTCAATGGCCTTGTCGGGGAGGTGGCGGTCGGTGACGTAGCGATGGGAAAGGCGCGCCGCGGCCACCAGGGCCTCCTCCGTAAAGCGGACGCCGTGGTGCTGCTCATAGCGGTCCCGCAGCCCTTTCAGCATCTCTATGGTCTCTTCCACGGACGGCTCTTCCACGTAGATGGGGGCGAAGCGCCGCTCCAGAGCGCTATCCTTCTCCACGTACTGGCGGTACTCGTCCAGGGTGGTGGCACCGATGCAGCGCAGTTCGCCGCGGGCCAGGGCTGGCTTCATCATGTTGGAGGCGTCAATGGCCCCCTGGGCCGCGCCGGCCCCCACCACGGTGTGCAGTTCGTCAATGAAGAGGATGATCTCCCCCCGCGCCTGCTGGATCTCCTCCAGGGCAGCCTTGAGGCGCTCCTCAAACTCGCCCCGGAAGCGGGTCCCCGCCACCATGGCCCCCAGGTCCAGGGAGACGATCCGCTTCCCCAGGAGCATCTCCGGCACATCCCCAGCCACGATCTTCTGGGCCAGGCCCTCCACGATGGCCGTCTTGCCCACCCCGGCCTCGCCGATGAGGACGGGGTTGTTCTTGGTGCGGCGGATGAGGACCTGGATCACCCGCAGGATCTCGTTCTCGCGCCCGATGACGGGGTCCAGTTTGCCCTGTTTGGCCAGGGCGGTGAGGTCCCGGCTGTACTTCTCCAGGGTGCGGTAGTGGCTTTCAGCGGTGGGGCTGTTGGCCCGGTGGCCGCGCCGGATCTCCAGGATGGCGTCCAGGAGCTTCTCCCGCGTGACCCCCTCATCGGCCAGGATGCGGGCGCTGGGGGTGTTCTTCTCGCTGGCGATGGCGAGCAAGAGGTGCTCCACCGAGACGTAGTCGTCCTTGAGGCGCTCGGCCTCGGCGTAGGAAAGGTCCAGGATGCGCTTGAGGCGCGGGGTGATGAAGACCTGAGCGGAAAGGGTGCCGAAGGGCATGGCCACGCGCGGCGTCGCCTCCAGGACGTTCTCCAGACGCCTGCGCACGGCCATGGGGTCCACGCCCACGTGTTCCAGGATGTCATGCACCAGGCTTTCGGGCTGCTCCAAAAGGGCCAGGAACAGGTGCTCGGTATCCACCTGGCTGTGTCCGTAGCGCTGCAGGATTTCGTGCGCGCGCATGGCTGCGTCCTGGGCGCGCTCCGTGAACTTGTCAAACCGCATCATAGGGTCAACCTCTCTTGCGTGCCTCTCCTGCCCGGCACGAGGGCACATACCCGGATAGGCGGCCTGAAGCCGCCTCTTCCCATGCTCTGAAACCGCGGAAGGGGAACGCCTTCCTTAACCTATAGTGTATCCGAAAACAGTCTACCGGGCAAGTGTAGGAAGCACATCAGAAAAGTGCTGGAATTGTGTCAGAGAGGGTGCTGCCGGCGGATTCGGGGGACGGATTGTAGGGCAGGCCCTGTGCCTGCCCGGGGGCCCGTGCCCGGCCTTCACCTGCCGTGGAGCGCCAGGGGGAGGTAGCGGCGCGCGGGCGGTGGTCCCACCACCCGCAGGCGGACCCGCACCGTCCCCACCGGGGCGAGAGGGTCGTTCCAGGTGAAGGCCAAGGTGGCCTCGTACATGCCATCCGTCAGGCCCCTGGCCCGGAGGGTCAGGGTGAGGCCCTCTTCGCTGCCCGGAAGCACCTCCCCCGCGGCGGGCTCCAGGGCGGCCCACGGCGGCAGAGGCCCCGCCAGGCCCCAGACCAAGGGGCCGTAGCCTGCATTCTGGAGGGCGAGGACCTGCGTGACCACCTCCCCTGGGGCGGCTGCGATCTCCACGGCCGGGGGGTTGAGCCAGCCGTGCGGCATCCCCACCGCCACGGTGCAGGGCGTGCTTTCCCCTGCGTTGTGGGCTGCGTCGTAGGCCCGCGCTGTGAAGGTGCGGACCTCAGGCCCCTTCCCCGCGGGCAGGGAGAAGGTGTACGGCGGCTCAGCCCGCATCCCCAGCGCCTCCGCAGTCCCCTCGTGCAGGGAGACCAGCGTCACGCCCACGTTGTCGGAGGCGAACGCGGTGAGGGTGATGGGCGAGGTACAGGGCCAATAGAGGGCGGTGGAGGTCAGCGCCACCGTGGGTGAGAGGACATCGCCCGGCCCTCCACCAGCACGGCGCGGGTCCTGGGCCATCGCCACCAGAAGTTCCACTGCGGCCCGGTTGCGGGCCGTCTCCCGGGGGATGACCTCGTCCGGCGGGTAGAAGCCAGGTGGGATGCTCCTCGGATACAACTCCAGGGTGAAGGCGAAGATGCCCCGCGCCCCGTAGAGCCAGTCATCGCTCGTGCCATCCGCGGTGTAAAGGTCGCTGGCCTGCTGGGGGCGGTAGCCGTTGGCCGCCGCCAATGCCCGCCCCAGGCGTTCCAGTGTGGCCCGGTCCAGGGGGTTCGGCACGGGGGCGTAGGTGTAGGACCAGGGCCAGAGGACGTACTCGCCGAAGGTGTGCAGGCTCAGGGAGACGGTGACCTCCGGGTGGGCCAGGGCGAAGTCGCGAAGGGCCTGCGTCTCCGGCTCGGAGAAGGGGCCGGGGCCCCGGTACGTCTCGTCCCCCGGGGTGGGGCTGGACCCACCACAGCAACCCCACTGGTAGCCGTAGTTGCGGTTCAGGTCCACGCCGTAGACCCAGGGGGGCGCGATGGGCCGCCGGTTGGGGCGCCACCACTCGTAGCCGAAGCCGGAGCGCACATCGTGCTCGCCCCCGTCCGGGTTCACGTTGGGGAAGACCCAGAGGACCCGGTGGTTCAAGAGGTTGGTCACAGCCGGGTCCACGCCGTACCCCTCGGCGAAGTGGTGGGCGATGGCAAGGGCCTGCTCCGTGCTCAGGTGCTCCCGGCCGTGGGTCAGGGCGAAGATGAGCGCGCCCGGCTCGCCCTCATCCTCGTCCGGGCGGTCGGTGATCCGGACGCCCTGCAGCAGCCTCCCCTCCCAACTCGTGCCGATGGTCACCAGGCGCACCAGGTGCGGGAAGCGGGCCGCCAGGTCTGCCAGGTCCTCCAGGGCCTCGTCATAGGTGTGGTAGGCGCTGTCCTCGGGCGGGAAGTCCAGGGCCACGGGCTCCCAGGAGACCTGGAACCCGGCCTCCCGCAGCCTCCGGGCCTGCCCCTCCGTGACAATGGCCCAGACCCACCCGCTCTCCACATCTACACCTTCTGGCGAGATGCCCCACTGCACCAGGCGGCTGCGCTCCTCCCGCGTGGGGGCGAGGATGCGGGCGGGGCGCGGCCGGGCCTCGGCCAGGGTCAGGGTGGCCCCCGCAAGCAGGAAGGCCAGCGCCGCCCCCAGGAGGCCGGGTCTCCGCAGGCTCCGCGCCTTCATCGCCCGCCCATCCCCGTCAGGGTGATGCCCTGGATGAAATACCGCTGCCCCACCACGAAGAGGGCCAGGACCGGCAGGAGAGCGATGGTGGAACCGGCCATCAGAAGGTGCCACTGGATGGCGTAGCGGGACTGGAAGGAGGAGAGGCCCACGGGCAGGGTGCGCATCTCCAGGCTGTTGGTCACCACCAGGGGCCAGAGGAAGTCGTTCCACTGGCCCATGAAGGTGAAGATGGCCAGGGTTGCCAGGGCCGGTTTGGAGAGGGGCAGGGCGATGCGCCACCAGATGTCAAACGAGGAAGCCCCGTCTATCCGGGCTGCGTCATCCAGGTCCAGGGGGATGGTGAGGAAGAACTGCCGCAGGAGGAAGGTGCTGAAGGGGCTGAAGGAGGGCGGCAGGATCAGGGCACGGAAGGTATCCACCCAGCCCAGGAAGCGGATGACGATGAAGTTGGGGATGAGGGTGACCGGGAAGGGGATCATCAACGTAGCCAGGTAGAGGAGGAAGAGGGTGTCCCTCCCCCGGAAGCGCAGCCGGGCGAAGGCGAAGGCGGCCAGGGAGGAGGTCAGGAGCTGCAGCACCGTGACCCCGCTGGACTGGATGAGGCTGTTCAGGAAGAAGCGCCCGAAGGGCATGATAGAGACCGCTTCCAGGTAGTTCTGCCAGACCACCGGCCGTGGGATCCACTGGGGCGGGGCGGTGAAGATCTGGCCAGGGGCCTTGAGGGAGGTGGAGACCATCCACAGGAAGGGGACGAGCATGACAACGCTTCCCGGGAGGAGCACGGCGTGGGCCAGGAGCCGGGCCCCCAGGGAGGGCCGGCGTCCTGCAGAGAGCGATGCGTCCCGGATGGCCATGGCTTACCCCCGCTCCTGGTCCGCTTCGTAGTGCACCCAGCGGCGCTGGGTCCGCATCTGGAGGGCGGTGAAGACGAAGATGCAGGCGAAGAGGACCCAGGCCACCGCCGCCGCCTTGCCCATGCGGAACCACTTGAAGGCGTTCAGGTAGATGTAGTAGACCATGGTGGTCGTGGCGAAAGCCGGCCCTCCCCGGGTCATGATGAAGGCTTCGTCAAAGACCTGGAAGGCCCAGATGGCCGACATGACCAGGACGAAGAAGGTGGTGGGGGAGAGCATGGGCAGGGTGACGTGGCGGAAGCGGGCCAGGGGGCCTGCACCGTCCACCTCGGCGGCCTCGTACAGTTCCTGGGGGATGGCCTGGAGGCCGGCCAGGTAGATGACCGCTGTGAAGCCGACGTTCTTCCACAGATTGAGGATCATCACCGCTGGCAGGGCCCAGCGGGTGGAGTTGAGCCAGTCGGGCGGGTTCAGGCGCAGGCCCAGGGCGTTCCCTGTGGCGCGGATCGTCACGTTGAGGAGGCCGTAACTGTCGTGGAAGATCCACTGCCAGACCAGGGCCGCGGCCACCAGGGAAGAGACCACCGGCAGGAAGTAGGCGGTGCGGTAGAAGACCACGCCGCGGATGCGCTGGTTGAGGGCCACGGCCAGGAGGAGGGAGAGGACCACCCGCGCTGGGACCGTGCCGAAGGTGAACCAGAAGGTGTTCGCCACCACGCGGCGGAACTGGGCATCCCGCCCCAGTTCCGCGAAGTTCTCCAGGCCCACGTAGACAGGCGGCGTCAACAGGTCCCAGCGGAAGAGGCTCAGGCCGAGCGCGGCCACCACGGGGAATGCAGTGAAGGTCAGGAACCCGGCGATGTTGGGTCCCAGGAACAGGTAGGGTTCAAGCCTCTGCTTCCAGCGGCGCGAGGCGCGGTGCGGGCCGTGGGCAACGACAGCCATTCTCACAAGAACCTCGGCGCGGTCACGGTGCTGGACCACAGAGAAGATTCCCGTTTCGGCCGTTCAGATCCCAGTGGCAGGAAACGACTCATGAATCGCCCCTCCCGACGCTGCACCCGTGCAGCGACATGGCCTGGTAGGGGCGCACGGCCGTGCGCCCCTACCGCACGGCCGTGCGCC
>JBMFPD010000020.1:0-19338 GCA_049969295.1 Anaerolineae bacterium
GGGGGATGAGGAGAGGTCCCGGGCCTCAAGCCACAAGGCGCCGGGCGGCTGCCACCAGGTCTTCCACCTTGGGCATGATAAACTTCTCCAGCGGCGGGCTGAAGGGCGCGGGCACGTTGGCCGCCGCCACCCGCTCCACCGGCGCATCCAGGTAGTCAAAGGCCTCTTGCGTGATGCGGAAGCCGATCTCCGCGCATACGCCGGCCCGCTCGCACTCCTCCGAAGCCACGATGGCCCGGTGGGTCTTCCGCACCGAGGCGACGATGGTTTCCATGTCCAGCGGGACCAGGGTCCGGGGGTCCACCACCTCGGCCTCAATCCCCTCCTCGGCCAGGAGGGCCGCCGCCTCCAACGCCCGCGTGACCATCATGGAGTAGGCCACGATGGTCACATCCTTGCCGGCACGCTTCACGTCTCCCTGGCCGAAGGGGATGGTGTACTCCTCTTCGGGCACCGGGCCTTTCACACGGTAGTAGGCCAGAGCGTGCTCAAAGAAGAGGACCGGGTCGGGGGACCGGATGGCCGTCTTGAGGAGTCCCTTGGCATCGTAGGGCGTGGAGGGGATGGCCACCTTGATGCCAGGGGTGTGCATGAACCAGGCCTCGGTGCGCCCGGAATGCTGGGCCGCCCCGGACCTCCCCAGGCTGTTGACGGTGCGGATGACCAGGGGGACGCTCACCTGCCCGCCGCTCATGTAGCGGATGGCCGAGACCTGGTTGAAGATCTGGTCCATGCAGCAGCCGAGGAAGGAGGAGAACATGATCTCCGCCACGGGGCGCAGCCCCACCAGGGAGGCCCCCAGGGAAAGGCCCACGATGGCATCCTCGGAAATGGGTGTGTCCTTGACCCGCTCGGGGCCGAACTCCTCCAGAAGCCCCTTGGTCACACCGAAGTTCCCGCCGATCAGGGCGATATCCTCCCCCAGCACCACCACTGTGGGGTCACGGCGCATCTCCTCCCGCAGGGCTTCGTTGATCGCCTGGGCATATGTGATCTCGCGCATCACCAGACCCCCTCCACGAACAGGTCCTCCAGCGCTTCCTCCGGCGCCGGGTACGGGCTCTCATCGGCGAAGCGGACCGCCTCGGCCACCTCGGCCTCCACCTGCCTCTCCAGGTCCGCGAGTTCCTCCTCGCTCAGGATCTGGTTCTGCAAGAGGAAGGTGCGGTAGCGCGGCAGGGGGTCGTTCCTCTTCGCCCTCTCTATATCCTCCTTGGGGCGGTAGGTCTGGGGGTCCCCCTCCTCGTGGCCGCGGATGCGGGGGGCATAGCAGACGAGCATCGTGGGGCCGTCGCCGTTCCGTGCCCTGGCCACGGCCGCCGAAGCCGCCTCGTACACGGCCAGGACGTCGTACCCATCCACGCTCACGCCAGGGATGCCGTAGGCTTTGGCGCGCTCGCTGAGGTCGGTCAGGTTGATGGCCCGGCTGGTGGCCATGGAGATGCCCCACCCGTTGGCCTCCACCACGTAGACCACCGGCAGCCGCCAGATGGAGGCCATGTTGACCGCCTCGTGGAAAGAGCCGCGGTTCATCGCCCCATCGCCGAAGAAGCAGGCCACCACCCGCCCGGTCCCGAGGACCTGGTGGCCCCAGGCCGCCCCGGTGGCCAGGCCGATGCCCCCGCCGACGATGCCGTTGCACCCCAGCACACCGCTCTGGAAGTCGGTGATGTGCATGGACCCGCCCTTGCCCTTGTTGTAGCCGGTCCGTTTGCCGAAGAGTTCGGCCATCATGCGGTCCATGCGCATCCCCTTGGCCAGGCAGTGGCCGTGCCCGCGGTGGGTGCCGGTGATCTGGTCCCCTGGCTCCAGGGCCGCGCACACCCCGACGGCGATGGCCTCCTCCCCGATGTAGGAGTGGATGAAGCCGGGGATCTTCCCCGCCGAAAACGAGTCAATCGCCGCTTCTTCAAACCGGCGGATCCGCAACATGGAGTGGTACATCTGCGCGTACTTCGCCTTGTCCAAAGCCATTCGTCACCTCCAGCGTTGGGATGGGACCTTCAGGCAGATACCAGCCGGTACGGGTTCTCCAGGTTCTGCACGACCTCCTGCAGGAAGCGCGCTGCTGTGGCCCCGTCCGCGGCCCGGTGGTCCACGGAAAGGGTGAGCCACACGGTGGGCAGGGCCTGCACGGCGCCCCCCACCACGACAGGGCGCTGGACGACCCGCCCCACGGCCAGGATGGCTGCCTGGGGCGGGTTGAGGATGGCCTGGAAGACATCTATGCCGAACATCCCCAGGTTGGAGATGGTGAACGTCCCGCCACTGAGGTCCTCGGGCCCCAGGCGGTGCTCCCGGGCCTTCTCCACCAGTTCGGCCCGGCGCAGGGCGATCTGGGCCAGGGCCATCTTGTCCACCCCCCGGAGCACGGGGACGGTCAGGCCCCTGGGGGTGTCCACCGCCAGGGCGATGTTGACTTCCTCAAACCGGTAGAGCCGCCCTTCCACAAAGGCGACATTCAGGGCCGGGTGGGCCCGCAGGGCCCGCCCCACAGCCCACAGCAAGATATCGCTGAAGGAGAGGCGCACGCCTGTCTCCGCCTCCACCCTGGGCAGGAGCGCCTCCCGCAGGCGGACCGCCTGGTCCACGAGGACCTCCACGCTCAGGTAGAAGTGCGGCGCGGTGCGGAAACTGAGGGCCATCCGCTCCGCAGCCACCCGCTGGATAGGGGTCTGTTCCACTGGCTCCGCCGGAAGTCCCAGGCCCAGGGCCGCCCCGACGGCCCGCTCCACATCCCCCACAGAGACGCGCCCACCAGGGCCGGTCCCCTCCACAGCCCGCAGGTCCACGCCAACTTCGGCCGCCAGCCTGCGGGCCGCGGGGGTGGCACGGACCGCTTCCGCCTGGGCCTTCGCCTCCCTCTCCTCCAGGTAGGCCAGCACATCCCGTTCCACGATGCGCCCCCCGGGTCCCGTGCCCTTCACCTGGGCCAGGTCCACGCCATGTTCCTGGGCCAGCCGGCGGGCCGAGGGAGATGCCTTGACCTCCTGGAGGGGTGCCGGTCCTTCGGGCGCGCTCGGCCCGGGCCTCTGCTCGGACAGCCCTGAGCCAACCGCACCTGCGGGGGCCACCCCTTCTATGTTCAGGTCCAGTTTGGGGGGCGTCTCTCCCGGCTCCAGGATGTAGCCGATCACGGTGGTCACGGGGACGGTGGTGCCGGGTGGGGCCAGTTCTGGGCCCAGGATCCCTGTGCCCGGGGATTCCACCTCCACGGTGGCCTTCTCGGACTCAATGACCAGGAGGGGTTCCCCCTTGCGCACCTCCTCCCCAGGGGCTTTCAGCCACCGGAGGATGGTGCCCTGGGTGACGATGAAACTCAGTTTGGGCATCAAGACCTTGATGGCCATGGGCCTTGGATCCTCTATCGGAATGCCCTGCTGGTAAGGGTCTTGTGGGGGGCCTCGCGCCCCCCACAAGACCGCCGCGCTCCACGCTCACTTCACGTAACTGGTGAACTTGCCGCCCTTGACGACGAGGATGGCCTGGCCCTTGCCGACCACATCGCCGGTCTCGTCAAACTTGGTCACCCCGGTCAGGCCATCGTACTGCACCTTGTGCATGTACTCGTGGAGATTCGCCTTCGTGGCCCCCATCTCAATGGCTTGCTTGTAGATGTAGGGCGCTTCGTACCCGTACGCGGCCTGCTCCGAAGGCATCTTCCCGCCGTACTTCTCCTTGTACTTCTTCACAAACTCCTGCGTCTTCGGATCCGGCTTCTCCGGGTCAAAGTAGACCATCACGTACGCGCCCTCGGCCCCTTCACCACCCAGCTGGATGAACTGCTCGTGCTGGTTCCCGGCCGAGGCCACCACCGGCACGTTCCCCAGCCCCGCCGCCAACCGCTGCTTGGTGATCATCCCGCCTTCGGCGTAGTCGGTGAGGAGCAGGAGCGCCTCCGGCTTGGCCTGGGCGATCTTCGTCAACTGGGCGCTGAAGTCCTTGTCCACCCCAGGCACGTACGTCTCCACCGCCACTGCCTCAGCCCCCAACTTGGGGATCTCCGGCAACGTGGCGTCCAGAAGGCCCTTGCCGTAATCGTGGCTGGCGTACATGATGGCCAGCCGCTTCGCCCCCAGTTCCTGCACCGCAAACTGCGCCATCAAGGGCCCCTGCATCCCATCGTGGGCGATGGTCCGGAAGACGTGCTTCCACCCCTTCTTGGTGATGACCGGGTTCGTGGAACTCACCGTCATCACTGTCAGCCCCGCCTGCTCGTAGATGGGAGCCCCGGCCAGCGTGCAGCTGCTGCAGACGTGCCCGATGATGGCGAAGATGCGGGAGTCGGCCACCATCTTCTGCGCACACATGGAGGCCTCGTAGGGGTCGCATTTGTCGTCGCAGACCACCAGGTCCACAGGGCGGCCGGCAATGCCTCCGGCAGCGTTGATCTCCTCAATGGCCAGCCGCACCCCTGTCTCCAACTGCACCCCGTAGTCCGCCGCATCCCCCGTCATCGGCGCCACCATCCCGAAGACGATGGGCTCTTTGGCAGCTGGAGGCGTCGGCGTGGGGGTGGCTGCAGGGCCGCAGGACGAAGCCACCAAGGCCAGACAGACGAACACGCCCAACACCAACCACGTGCGTTTCTTGCCCAGGGTCAACATTTCCTTTCCCTCCTCGCATGGGACATGTGCAGCCAACACAACCGTCTCACCCGCCGCTTGCCAGCGGCCCTCCGGGCTTTCGGCCGGCACCCTCCACGCGCCGCCGGAAGCCGCCGACCCCAATATCCTCTTCCGTGGAGAACATCACCTCCTTCCCCCTTGTGTGCTTGCGTCTCCGATGCTCTTTCTGAGTGCCCAAAGAGCCCTCGGGAAGCCCTTTGCTCCCATCCTCCTACTCTTTTTCGCCCAGGTAAGCCTTGCGCACCTGGTCGTTCGCCTGCAACTCTCTGGCTGGCCCCTCCAGGACGATTCGGCCCGTCTCCAGGACGTAGGCGTAGTCGGCCACGGCCAGGGCCTTGCGCGCGTTCTGTTCCACCAAGAGGACTGTGGTCCCCTCGGCATGGATCTCCTCAATGATCCTGAAAATCTCCTTGACCAGGGTGGGCATGAGGCCCAGGGAAGGCTCGTCCAGCATCAGGAGTTTGGGGCGGGCCATGAGGGCCCGGGCAATGGTCAGCATCTGCTGTTCGCCCCCGCTGAGGGTCCCCGCCAACTGGTTCCTCCGCTCCCGGAGGATGGGGAAGCGCTCCATCATGGCCTCCATGTCCCGCTGGATCCCCTGGCGGTCCCGGCGGGTGTAGGCTCCCATCTCCAGGTTCTCCAGCACGGTGGAGCGGGGGAACACGCGGCGCCCTTCTGGGGCCTGGGCGATCCCCAGTTTCACGATCCGGTCGCTGGGGAGCCTGTCTATCCGCTGGCCCAGGAACTCAATGCGCCCGGCGGAGGGACACATCAGCCCCGAGATGGTCTTGAGGAGCGTGCTCTTGCCGGCCCCGTTGTTGCCGATGAGGGCCACGATCTGCCCCTGCTCCACCTGGAGCGACACACCCCGCAGCGCGTGCACGTGGCCATAGTGGGCATGCAGGTCCGTGATGCGCAACACGGCTACTCTTCCTCCCCCAGGTAGGCCTGGATCACCTTCGGGTTGTACTGGATCTCCCTGGGAGTGCCCTCGGCGATCTTGGTCCCGGCGTCCAGGGCCACAATCCATTCCGCGGTGCCCATCATGACCTGCATGTTGTGCTCGATCAGCACCACGGTCACCCCGAGGCCGCGGATCTTGTAGATGAGGTCCATCACCTGGGCCGCCTCCCCCGGGTTCATCCCTGCCGTCGGCTCGTCCAGGAGGAGCAGGACGGGAGAGGCAGCCAGGGCCCGGGCCAGTTCCAGGCGGCGCTGCTCGCCGTAGGCCAGGTTGGCTGCGAACTCGTCCTTCTTATCCAGGAGGCCCACAAAGGCCAGGAGTTCCTCGGCCTGCTCCCTCGCCCGGCGTTCGTCTTCCCTTTGGCTCCGGGTCCTGGCGAGGGCCCCCACGAGCGTTGCCTTCAGTCTCGTGTGCTGCCCCACCAGCACGTTCTCCAGGGCCGACATGTTGCCGAACAGGCGGATGTTCTGGAACGTCCTGGCGATCCCTGCTTGGGCCACCTTATGGGGTGGCCAACCGGTGATGTCGGTGCCGCGGAAGTAGAACTTCCCGGCGGTGGGGCGGTAGATGCCGGTGAGGACGTTGAAGAAAGTGGTCTTCCCGGAGCCATTGGGGCCGATGATGCCCAGGATCTGCCCTTCCTGCACCGTCACATCCACCCGGTGGAGGGCCCGCACGCCGCCGAAATCCTTGCTGATCCCTTCGGCTCTCAGAAGTTCCATGCCTGTCCCTCACTCCAGTTCCTGCCTTGGGAGCCCCTCAACCTCCGGGCACTGGGGCACCTCCGCCCTCCCGGCCTTCTTCCCCTGCAGCAGGTTCCGCACCCAGCGGAGGTCCAGCCGCGTGGCCCTGGCCGCCGCCGACGTGCCCATGATCCCCTGGGGCCGCCAGGCCATCAGCATGACCATGAGGGCCCCGTTGAGGAGCATCCGGTACCGGTACAGGGGCTGGAAGACCTGGGGCAGGCTCACCAGGATGGCCGCCCCCAGAACCGAGCCGGGCAGGCTCCCCAGGCCGCCCAGGATGGCCATCTGCATGTGGAAGAGGGATTCGTTGAGGGTGAAGGTCATGGGCCCGACGAAGGCCAGGAAGTGGGCAAGCATGCTCCCCGAGAACCCCGCCCAGAGGGTTCCGAAGGCGAAGGCCAGCACCTTGTAGTAGGCCACGTTGATCCCCATGGTGGCGGCCGCGGTCTCGTCCTCGCGGATGGCGATCAGGGCGCGCCCGACATGGGATTTCGTCAGGCGGTGCATGGAAAGGTAGCAGACCACGGTGATGGCCAGGTACAGGTAGTACATGCGGGTGCTGGTGTTGAAGACAATCGGGCCGATCTGAGGGGCCGGGACGCCAGGGATGCCCATTGGGCCCCGGGTCAGGTCCATCCAGTTGAGGGCCACGATGTGGAAGATCTCCCCGAAGCCGATGGTCATGAGGGTCAGGTAGTCGCTCCCCACCCGCAGGCAGGGGAAGCCCAGCAGGATGCCGAAGAGGCAGGCGACCAGCCCCGCAGCGAGGAAGGCCACCGGCCAGGGAAGGCCCGCCTTGAGCACCAGGAGCGCCGACGTGTAGGCCCCAATGCCGTAGAAGGCCGCCTGCCCCAGCGTCAGCATGCCGGCGAAGCCGGTGATCAGGTTCTGTGCCAGGGCCAGGGGGATGTCAATGATCACAGCGATGATGATGCGGAAGATGTACTCGTTGGGCATGACCTTCGGCAGGGCCAGCAAGACCGCCGCGCCCAGCACGTACCATCCGAACCGCCTGGAAACCTGTCGGAGAGCGGCCTGCCTCATCATCGCTCACACCTTCTCCGCCACCTGGCGACCGAAAATCCCCATGGGCCTGAAGACCAGGACCAGCATCACCAGCCCGTAGCAGATGGCATCCCGATAGGCGGACGAGACGAAACCGGAGATCAACGCTTCCGTCACGCCCAGGATCAGGCCTCCCACGAAGGCCCCCTGCAGGCTCCCGATCCCCCCGATGATGCAGGAGATCCACGCCTTCATGGTCCCCAGGAAGCCCATCCCGATCCAGACGGCGTAGTACATGGCGAACAGCACCCCGCCAGCCACGCCGAAGAACCCGCCAGCGAAGTAGACGAACTGGATGATGCGGTTGACCTCAATGCCCATGAGCCGGGCGGCGGGGATATCCTGGGCCACGCACCGGGTCGCCTTGCCCAACTTGGTCTTGCGCACGATCAGGGTGAAGAGACCCGTCAGGGAGAGGGCCAGGACGAGGATGATGACCTGCAGGGAGTTGAACTGGACCTCCCCCACCTGGATCATGCGGGTGGGGAAGAGTTGGGGGAAGGGCATGGTCTCCGTGCCCCAGATCAACTGGGCCAGGTTGCGGAGCACCAGCGCGGCCCCCACCGCGCTGAGCATGGGGACCACGCGGGGGGCGTTGCGCACCGGGCGGTAGGCCACCCGCTCCACGAGCATCCCGGTGAGCCCCCCAGCCAGGCAAGCCAACGGGATGGCCACGGGGGCCGGCAGGTGGCGCTCCAGCAGGGCGAGGGCGATGAAGGTCCCGAACATGTAGATGTCGCCGTGGGCGAAGTTGATGAGTTCCAAGATGCCGTAGACCATGTTGTAGCCCACGGCCACCAGGGCATAGATGCTCCCCGCGGCCAGGCCGTTCAGCAACTGCTTGATCAGGTAGTTGACGTCCATGCGGGCTCTCCTCCTTCTTCAAGGGACCGGCTGTGCTGGGGCGCTGTCCTCAGCCGGCAGCCTCACGCGCCCTCCAGGTGCTGGTGGGCGAAATGGGCTGCTTTCCTGGCACGCCCTTCGGCGAAACGCCCCAGCCGGAACGCGTCCACTGGCAACGAGGTCCGGCCTTCCAGGACGAACTCCCGGACAAGTTGCCCCATGATGGGCGTCAGTGCGAACCCGTGGCCCGAAAAGCCGCAGGCCAGGACCTGCCCCTCCTCCCCCTCCGCCGCACCGAAGATGAAGTTGTCGTCGGGGGTGAAGTCAATGGTCCCTACCCAGGTGCGGATCACGTGGAGGCCGCGGAAGGCGGGGACGATCTTCAGGATGTTGGTGGTGGCCCGCACCAGTTCGCCATAGTGGGTGGCCTTGCTGTAGCCCGCGATGCCTCCCGGGGCATTGGTGTTGCCGATGTAGACGTGGCCCCGGTGGGATTGCCGGCAGACGGCGATGCCACTGATCAGGAGGAAGGGGGGCAGGATGGGGGGCATGGGTTCGGTGAGGATAAACTGGTTGGGACAGGGGGTGATGGGGATCTCAATGCCGGCCATCCGCCCGATGCGGTCGGCCCAGGGACCTGCTGCGTTGACCACCACCCCGGCAGCGATGTCTCCTTGGGTTGTGATGACCCCTCGCACCCGCCCCCCTTCCACCCGCAGGCCCGTAACCTCGGCGCCGAAGAGGAACCGGGCGCCCAGGGCCTGGGCCCTCTTGTAGTACCCCCACGCCACCAGGAAGGGGTTGGCAATGAGGTCGGTGGGGCTGTAGAGCCCCCCGTAGACGAAGTCGGAGATGGCTGGGGCGAGTTCCCGCACTTCCTTGCGGTCCAGGAGGTACTCCTGGATGCCGTAGGCGGCATCCCGCTCCACCAGCCTCCGCTGGACTTCCCACTCCCGCTCGTTCAGGGCCACCCACAGGTAGCCATCTTCCCGCAACTCCAGGGAGCAGCCCAGTTCTTCTTCCAGGGTGTGCCAGCGCTTCACGGCCGCCACCATCAGGGGGACCTCGTTCTCGTCCCGCCCGATCTGGCGGATGCCGCCGGGGTTGCGACCAGCCGCTTCCCTGGCCAGGAAGGAACGCTCCACGACGAGGACGTCCACCCCGGCCCTGGCAAGTTCATAGGCACTGGCCAGGCCGATGGCCCCGGCCCCGATGATCACCACGTCAGCCGCCAGAGGGCACACTCCCCTCCTCCTCAGGCTCTTCCAGGATGCCCAGGGGGATGGGACGTACAGGAGGGCGGCGGGTGTCCGGCAGGATGTCCGCGAGGCTCGCCCCTCGTTCCTCTGCCAGGAGCCGCGCCACCAGGTGGCCGCACGTCTTCCCCTGGCAGAGCCCCATCCCGGCCCGCGTCTTCCGCTTGACCCAGATCACCGAATCACACCCGTCGCGGATGGCCTCCAGGATCTCCTTCTTGGTGACCTCCTCGCAGCGGCAGATGATGACCTCGTCCTCGTCGGCCATGGGTTCTTTCCTCCGGCCCCCGGGCCGGCCAGCCTATCGGCTGGGCCGCCGAATGCCCCGCACTTCGTGGGCGAAGGCCTTGGGGATGGCGATGGTGACCACCAATGTCTGGTCAAAGGCCCGGGCTGACCGGACCTTGACCACCCGTCCCTGGCAGACCACCTCCCCGGCCCGGTTCACCGCGTCCACCTGGTCCCCCTCCTTCGGCCGCGGGAGGAACTCGTAGGGGAATGTCACCAGGGCCTCGTCCTCCGAGTAATGCAGGTGGACCACGAAGATGGCCAGCCCGGGGCACTGGGCAATGCAGAGCCCGCATCCCGTGCAGCGCTCCGGGTCAAAGCGCGGCAGGTTGGTGATGGGCTTTCCCACCACAATGGCCCCCTGGCGGCAGGCCAGTTCGCAGGGGTTGCAGGGGATCTCCTGGACACACTCAATCACCGCAATGGGACCTCGCGCAAAGTCCTCGGGCGACGGATATCCCGGCGACCTCCGGAGTTCCTCCTCGGAGGGGATCCCGGTGTAGGCCACGCCCTGGTTCACGCTCCCCCTTCCTCCCATCGCCCCAGCCCCTCCTGGGTCCGGATCTTCATCCCCTCCCTGGCCGGGGTGATGCAGGTGCGGACGTTGGGCCTCCCGTCCACGGTCATGACGCAGTCGGTGCACCGGCCAATGGCGCAGAACACCCCCCGCGGCTCCCCCCGCTTAGCCGTGCGGTGGAAGACCTTGTACCCCGCGGCCATCAGGGCGGCGGCGACAGGCTCCCCCTCATAAGCCTGAATGGGCTTTCCATCCACCTCAATGGTGATGGGCCGGCCCTTCCTGGCTTCCCCCAGAATGGGATGGTCCACGATGCGCATCGGGCAACGCCATCCTCACAAAGCGGTAACGGGAATGTCTTCCTCTTCGTGCCCGGCTTCCTTGCCACCTGCCCAATGGGGGTTGGCAGCACCCGAGGAAGCCTGGGCCAGCAGTTCCTCCCGCAGGCGCTGCAGGGCCTCGCGGATCTCCCGCAGTTCCTCGTCGTGGAGGGTGCAGTACGACTGAAAGCGCTGCTCCAGCCGGAGCAGGCGGAGGGCCAGATTTTCTATGGAAGGGTCAGCGGTCTTCATGATGGCATCCTCGTCCAGAGAACATCCCCGGGCCCGGCAAGGCCGCCAGGGGACGCCGATGTCCGTTATCCCCATTATAGGTGGGGGAAGGGCCCAGGTTCAAGATACAAGCGGGCCGGAACCTGGTCCAGTTGGACCATTTTGCGCGGGGCGTGAGGCATTCCTTGCGGGAGGGAGGACCAGGCCCTCAGACAAGGCCGTGCCGCATGGCCACGGCCACCGCCTGGGCCCGGTTGGAGACCCCCAACTTCTGGAAGACCTCCGAGAGTTTTCGCTTGACCGTGGTCTCGCTCCAGAACATCTTCTCGGCGATCTCCCGGTTGGTGGCCCCTTCGGCCAGGATCTTCAGGAGTTTCAGTTCCGTCCTGGAAAGGCCAAACCGGTCCACCGTCTGTTGGCGGCCCAGTTCGGCGAACTGCCGCAGGACCATATCTATCAGTTCCGGCGAGAGCATGCGGTTCCCCTTGTGCACCGTCCGCAGTCCGTGGATCAGTTCCTCGCGGCTCACGTTCTTGAGGAAGTACCCGTACGCCCCGCAGCGGAACGCCTCCAGGAGGAACTGCTCCTCCGCGTAATTCGTGAGGATGATGACCTTGGTGGCCGGTTCCCTTTCTGCCAGCCTTTTCAAGAGCCAGAGGCCATCGGTGCCCGGCATGCGGATGTCCAGGAGCACCACGTCCGGACGCAAGGCCGCGATGAGGTCCAGCGCCTCCTCCACGTTGGAGGCGTCCCCCACGACCTGCACTTCCTCGGTCTCGGCCAGCATGCCCCGCAGGCCGTGCCGGACCACCGGATGGTCGTCCACGATCACCACTCGGATCGGTTGCACCTTGTCGCCTCCGTAAGCCACCCAGTAAATCGTTGCCCTCAGGCGTGGAGCCCGCAGCAGGGGACCTCCACGAGGATGCGCGTGCCCTCCCCGACGGCGGATTGGACGCGCACTGTTCCCCCGAGGCCCAGGGCCCGCTCCCGGATGCTCAGGAGCCCGAAGTGCTGCGCTGGCGCGGTTCTCAGGACGCGCTCCACATCGAAACCGACCCCATCGTCCTGCACAAGGACCCGTACCAGGTGGGGGTCAAAGTGCAGGCTGATCTCCACCGAACAGGGCCCGGCGTGCTGCCGGACGTTCGCAAGGGCCTCCTGCACGATCCGGTAGAGGGCCACCTTTCGCTGAAGGTCCAGCGGAGGGGAGGCTCCGTGGACCTGGAGGGAACAGCGCAATCCGGCCCCCTCTCCAAAACGGCGGACCAGTTCCCGCAGGGCTGCCTCCAGGCCCATGTGCTCCAGGGTGGCGGGCCACAGGTTGTAGATGGAGTCCCGGGTCTCCTTCACACCCTCGTCCAGAAGCCGCCATACCGAGCCCAGCCTCTCCTCCAGGCCTTCCCCTCCACGGCGGGCCAGGGAGATGCAACTCTCCACCTCGTACATGGCCGCCACCAGGCGGGAGACCACCCGGTCGTGCAGGTCCGCTGCAATGCGCTGGCGCTCCTCCTCCTGCACGTTCATGGTGTAGGCGAAGGCTTCCCGCAGTTCGCTCGCCATGCGCTGGACCTCATCCCGGGCCCGCATCGCCTCCTCAAACAAGCGCATGTTGTCAATGGCCACGGCCGCCTGATTGGCCAGGGCGCAGAGGATGTCCACATCGGTCTGGGAGAAGAAGCCGTCGCGCTTGTTGTGCACGGCCAGGGTTCCGATGACCTGGCCTCTGATCTTCAGGGGAGCAATGGCCACAGAGCGGACACGGAGCCGCCGCGCCCGCGCCCGGTTGGCCCGGGGGTCCTTCTGGGCGTCCCGGCTCACCAGAGGGGACCCGGTCTTCACCACCAGGCCGTTGAGCGAGCCTTCCACCGAGAGCCACCCATGCCCCAGGCGCGTCAGGTCAGGCCCTGTGCGGGCGATCACCCGGAACCGCTCCTTCTTGTGATCCTCCAGGAGGAGGACCAGCGCGTCCCAGGCGTTGAGGGCCCGGATCGCCTCGTCAATGATGGCTCCCAGGATGGCGTCCAGGCTCTGGTGCTCCACCAGGGCCGAACTGGCCGCCCGGAGGCTCATGGCCTCCGAGAGCCGAAAGGCGTTCTCCGTGCGCAGGCGGACGTTTTCCACCGTCGTGGCCACCCATGCCGCCAGGAGGGAGAAGGCCGAGACCTCGGCAGGGGCAAAGCTCCGGCCGTGGGCACAGCACCCCACCAGGCATCCCCACAGCCGTTCCCCTTGCCGCACGGGCGAGACCAGGGCCAAGGCGACCCCTCGTGCGGCCAGGAAGGGGGCAAGGCCCTCCAGCCCGGTGGCAGGGCAAGCGGCGTCCAGGACGGCGGGTCCCCCCGCTTCCTCCAGCCACGCGACCAGGTCCCGATCCGCGGGGATATGCTGGCCCTGCAGACCCTCCCTCTGCGGAGCGCGGAGCATGAGGAGCGGGGATTGGTCGGCACTCTGGTCCAGTTCGAAGAGGAACAGTTCCTCCAGCCCGAGGACCCCCGCGCCCAGTTGCTGCACGCCTTCCAGAAACCGATGCCAGTCCTGCGCCCCTGCTGGGGCCGATGGCACGCGCTGTTCGCAGGCCATGGCTCTCCTCGGTACCCCTCCTATGGCGAGGAGGGATGGCTCGTGGGTGGCTTGCGCACAATATAGCACACCGACCGAGGGTTGACAAGAGGGGGAATGGCCCTGCCGCCAGGGCTGTCTCGTTTTTGCAAAAGGGAAGGCGATACCCGCTCTTCCCGGCGCAGAGGGCACGCCAGGAGGCGTGCCCTACGGTCTGCCATGCCAGAAGGCCGTCAGAGTTCTACAAGAACGGGTCAGCCCCTGGCCCCGCCGCGGTCGCCCCTAGGCGGCCGGCAGGCCAGACCTGGACCTCGCGCACTCCTGCCTTGAACAAGGGGGAAGATAGTGGTAAAATCCCCGTGCCGACGCCAGCACCCTCGCCAGAACTCAAAGGAGAGCCAACATGGGCGAACAGGAGACAGAAGCACAGGCCACCGTGGCACAGCCGCGCAAGCGCAAGGCGCGGCTCCCGCGGGGCCGGGTGACGGTGTTTGACAACTGGTGCAAGGGATGCGGGCTGTGCATCGCTTTCTGCCCTGCCCAGGTCCTGGAGGCCGGGGAGGAAGGCCACCCTCTGGTGGCCCACCCAGAGCGCTGTACTGCCTGCCACTGGTGCGACACCCACTGCCCAGACCTTGCCATCACCGTGGAAGACCTCCCTCTAGAAGAGGGCGAAGGAGAAGAGTAGGCCATGGCCGTGCAACTCCTGCAGGGGAACCAAGCCTGCGCTGAAGGAGCCATCGCCGCGGGCTGCCGCTTCTTTGCCGGGTACCCCATCACCCCAGCCAGCGAGATCGCCGAGTGGATGGCCCGCAGGCTCCCCCCGCTGGATGGGGTCTTCATCCAGATGGAAGATGAGATCGCCAGCCTGGCTGCCGTCCTCGGGGCCTCCGTTGGGGGGATGAAGGCCATGACCGCCACCAGCGGCCCAGGCTTCTCGCTGATGCAGGAACACATCGGCTATGCGGCCATGGCCGAGATCCCCTGCGTCATCGTGGACGTCCAGCGGCTGGGGCCCAGCACCGGCCAGCCCACCAGCCCCTCTCAGGGGGATGTCATGCAGGCCCGCTGGGGCAGCCACGGCGACTATCCCATCATCGCCCTCGCCCCCTCGTCCGTCCTGGACTGCTTCCACCTGACGGTGAAGGCCTTCAACTTCGCCGAGCGGTTCCGCACGCCGGTGATCCTCCTCTCCGACGAGGTGGTGGCCCATATGCGGGAGCCTGTGGAACTCCCGGACCCGTCCTCTCTGGAGATCTGGGACCGGGTCCGGTCGGACGTGCCGCCGGAGTGGTACCGGCCCTACGCCGAGACCCCGTCGGACGTGCCGCCGCTGGTCCCCTTCGGCGAGGGCTACCGCTACCACATCACCGGCCTCCACCACGATATCGCCGGCTTCCCCACCCAACGCCTGGACGAGATCCAGCCCTGGGTGGAGCGGATCTTCCGCAAGATCAACCGCAACCGGGACAAGATCACCCTCTTCCGCAGCGAGTGGGTGGAGGACGCCCGGGTGGTGGTCGTGTCGTACGGGGCCTCGGCCCGGGTGGCCCGCGAGGCCGTCCACCTCGCGCGGGAACGGCAACACCGCAAGGTGGGCTTCCTGGAACTGCAGACCCTGTGGCCCTTCCCCGAGGAACTGGTGGAGCGGGTGGCGAGGCTCGCCCGGCGCATCGTGGTGGTGGAGATGAACCGGGGCCAGATCGCCCGCGAGGTGGAACGGGCCGCAGGCCTCCGGAAGGTGGCACGCGTCCTCAGGGCGGATGGCGAACTCATCCACCCGGACCAGGTGCTGGAGGCCCTCTAGGGCTGGACCACACTGGTTGTTGATGATATGGCATTCTGAGCAAAGCGGCGGGGAAGTAGGGGCGCAGCATGCTGCGCCCCCACCACCGGCACCAAGGAAAGGGCACACAACAATGGCCGTGAAAACCAGACCAGAGACGACCGTATACAAATACTTGCGCCATCGGAAGAAGTTCCCCAACGTCTGGTGCGCGGGCTGCGGCATCGGCATCGTCATGGGGACCCTCATCCGCGCCATAGACGCCCTGGGGCTGGACCAGGACAAGGTGGCCATCCTTTCCGGCATCGGGTGCACAGGGAGGATGCCGGTGTACATGGACTTCAACACCATGCACACCACCCACGGCCGCGCCCTGGCCTTCGCCACAGGGCTGAAACTGGCCCGGCCAGACCTGTACGTCATCGTCGTCATGGGCGACGGGGACGCCCTGGCCATCGGAGGCAACCACTTCATCCATGCCGCCCGCCGCAACATAGACCTCACAGCCATCGTGGTGAACAACGAGGTCTACGGGATGACGGGAGGCCAGTACTCGCCCACAACCCCCCTGGGGGCGCGGACGGCCACCGCCCCCTACGGCCACATTGAACAGCCCTTCCCCATCACGGAACTCTCCATCGCCGCGGGTGCAGCCTTCGTCGCCCGCAGCACCGTCTACCATGTCCAGGAACTCCAACGCTTCATGGAGAAAGCGATCCAGAAGAAGGGGTTCTCCGTGGTGGAGGCCGTCTCCTACTGCCACACCACCTTCGGCCGGAGCAACAACCTGGGCACCGCGGTGGACATGATGCGCCGGCTCAAGGAGGTCGCCATCCCCCTCGCGGCCTGGGAGCGCCTCCCCGCCGAGGAGCGTGCCGGCAAGATCCCGCGCGGCATCTTCCACGACGAGGAAAAGCCGGAGTACACAGACCTGTACCGCGATCTGGTCCGCCGGGCCAAGGAGATGGTGAGGTCCCAGATGGAACAGAAGGAACGGGAGAAGGAGCAGGAAGAGCGAAGAGAGAGGGAGGCGGTGCTCCATGAAGGATGAACAGTGTCCATCCTCGCGCTACGAGATCCGGCTGGCCGGGGAAGGTGGGCAGGGGCTGATCCTGGCGGGCATCCTCCTCGCCGAGGCCGCCGCCCTCTACGAAGGGTGCAACGTGGTGCAGACCCAGGCCTACGGCCCAGAGGCCCGGGGCGGGGCCAGCAAGGCAGAAGTCATCATCTCCAGAGGCCCCATCTACTACCCCAAGGTTCTCCTGGCAGACCTCTTCCTGGCCATGAGCCAGCAGGCCTTTGACAAGTACTGCTACGAAGTCAAGGAGGACGGCCTCATCGTCGTGGACTCCACCAAGGTGGGGAGGGTCTACACGAGCAAGGCCTATCAGGTCCCTATCACCGCCCGCGCCGTGGAGACCACAGGCACGCCGGTGACCGCCAACCTCTTCGCCCTGGGGCTCATCGTGGGCCTCTCCAGGGTCGTCTCCCAGGGAGCGCTGGAGAAGGCCGTCGCAACGCGCATCCCCCCCGCCCTGCGGGAAGCCAACCTGAAGGCCCTGACAGCCGGCTTCGGGGAGGCCGAGCGCGTGGTCGCGGAACAGGAGAAGGAAAAGAAGAGCCTCAGGTTGGACGACTGGTACCGGGAGATGGCCCCGAGGCGCCTGGGTTAGCGCTCCTCTTGTGCCCACAGCGGCCGCCTGGAGAGGGGCAAGGGCCGTGCGCCCAGAAGACGGGGAATTGGGATGGGGAAACCCTCCGTGGAGATGGACCAGGAGACCTGCCACCCCGATAGATGGCTGAAGGCGTTGCCGGACGAAGTGCGGCAGGCGGTGGATGTCCTCCGGGCGGGCGGCATCCGGGCCTGGCTGGTGGGCGGGTCGGTGCGGGACCTCCTCCTCGGCCGGCCCACCCACGACTTTGACTTCGCGGTGGAGGCCGATGGCCTGCAGGTCGCTCGGCAGGTCGCCGATGCCCTGCGCCAGCCCTTCGTCGTCCTGGACGGCGACCGCCGTTTCGGGCGCGTGGTGGTGCAACGGACCGGGGAGCCCATCTACTACCTGGACTTTGCCTCCCTGACCGGGGGCACCCTGGAGGCCGACCTGCGCCAGCGGGACTTCACCGTCAACGCCCTGGCCCTGGACATGGCCCAGGACCCGCCGGCCCTCGTGGACCTGGTAGGGGGCCTGGAAGACCTGCGAGCCGGCCTCCTGCGCGCCGCCTCCCCCAGGGCCTTTGACGCCGATCCCGTGCGCATGCTCCGCGCGGTGCGCTTCCACGCCGAACTGGGCTTCCGCCTGGCCCCAGAGACGGAGGCCCTCATCCCGCCGAGAGCGGCCTTGCTCGGCGGTGTCTCCTGGGAACGCATCCGGGACGAGATGTGCCGGCTCCTCGCCCCGGCGGGCGCCCGCGACCAAGTGTCCTACCTGCACCGTCTGGGCCTCCTCGCGCCGGTCCTCCCGGAGGTGGCCGCGCTGGAAGGGGTGTCGCAGTCCCCCCCGCACCGGCACGACGTCTTCCGCCACACCCTCCAGGTTCTGGCGGAGACCGAGACCGTGCTTTCCCTCGTCGGCGCGGGGGACACTCCCGCGGGCACCGAAGCACCTCGGTGGGCGTACGAGGCCCTGGACGCGCGCCTTGCCCCCTTTGCCAACGCGTTGCAGGCGCGCCTGGCCCAGTCCAGCGGCTTCGGACGGACCCGGGCGCTCCTGGTGAAGTGGGCTGCTCTCCTCCACGACGTGGGCAAGCCGCAGTGCCAGTCCCGCGAGCCAGGGGGGCGCATCCGCTTCCTCCAGCACGACGCAGCCGGCGCAAAGTTGGCCCGCCAGGCGGCCATCCGCCTGCGCCTGGACCGCCACGAGGCAGAGACGCTGGCCGTGATGGTCCAGCACCACATGCGGCCTTCGCTCCTGGCAGAGGAACCCCGGGTCACAGGGCGCGCTATCTACCGCTACTTCCGCGACACCGGAGAGGCGGGTGTGGAGACGGTCCTCCTCGCCCTGGCCGACCACCTGGCGGTCTGGGGTCCGAACCTGCAGCCCGAGCGCTTTGCGCGCCGTCTGGAGCTGGCAGCGCGCCTCCTGGAGGCCTACTTCTGGCGGCGAGAAGAGGCCGTCTCGCCTCCCCGCCTGGTGACCGGCGAGGACCTCCTCGCCCTGGGCGTGCCTCAGGGCCCTCGCATCGGGGAACTTCTGGAAGCCCTGCAAGAGGCCCAGGCGGAAGGCATGGTGACTACCCGGGAAGAGGCCCTGGCCTGGCTCCGGGAGCGGCTGGCCTCGGCCGCAGGGGAATCGTGGAAGTCGTAGGTCACCCTTGCAGCGTGACGCAAGAGCCACCCTTGTAGGCACGCCAGAGGCGCGCCCTACGGCTCTCGGGAAGGCTTGCTTGCAGCGTGACGCAAGAGAGGGATGAAGGACCGGTGGACTGGAGCGACCTGGAAGTGCAGGTGGCAGTGGCCAAGATCGGCAAGTACGCCACTTCGGAGAGCGGGGACACAGTGGAAACGGTGGAACGGCCCCACGGCGGCCTCTCCGTGGTGGTGGCTGATGGCCAGCGCAGTGGCCGCAGCGCCAAGGCCATCAGCAACCTGGTGGTGCGCAAGGCCCTGACCCTCCTGGCCGAGGGCGTCCGCGATGGCGCGGCAGCCCGGGCCGCCCACGACTACCTGCGGGCCTACCGTTCCGGCCAGGTCATGGCCACCCTGAACATCATTTCCGTGGACCTGACCACCGGCTCCCTGGTCATCTCCCGCAACAGCCCCTGCCCGGCCATCCTCCTGAAGGAGGGCCGCGTGCACCTCCTGGACGCCCCGAGCGAAGCAGTGGGCATCCATCCCCGCACCCGCCCCGTCATCACGGAAGTACCTCTGGAGCCGGGCCTTGGCGCAGTGGTCTTCACCGATGGCATCGCCCACGCCGGGCCCCCCTCAGGGGAGGTCTGGGACGTCGCCGCCTTCATCCAGGAGCGCCTGGAGGCCGGCACGGCCACAGCCCGCGCCCTGGCCGATGCCACCCGCGCCGCCAACGGCGCGCAGGTCGCGCTCAGCACCGACCTCACCCGCCAGCGCTACAGCAAAAACGGTCTGGTGCCGCCGCCCGTTGCCGGCTCCACCTGGAGCAGCGGCGACCTGAAT
>JBMFPD010000021.1:0-19187 GCA_049969295.1 Anaerolineae bacterium
TCAAGGGGGTGGTCCAGACCCTGGGCGACCCGTACACCGTGGTCGTGGACCCCAAGTACGCAGCCATCCTGCGGGAGGACATGACCGGTTCCTTTGAGGGGATCGGCGCGGTGGTGCGCATCAACGAGGCTGGGCGTCTGGAGATCGTGGAGGTCTTCCAGGGGCAGCCAGCAGCGGAGGCGGGCCTGCGCCGCGGCGACCTCATCCTCCAGGTGGACGACACCCCTATTGAGAACATGAACGTCATGGAGGCCGTGGCCCTGATCCGGGGGCCGGAGGGGACGTCCGTGCGCCTCCTCGTCCAGCGGGGCGAGGGGGTGCCTTTCTCCGTGACCCTGGTCCGCCGGAAGATAGAGATCCCCAGCGTCCAGACGCGGGTCCTGGAGCGCAAGGTGGACGGCGAGGAGCACCTGCTCGGCTACATCCGCCTCACTGATTTCAACGCCGCTGTGCCCCAGCAGTTCGGCGCGGCCCTCAGGGCCCTTCTCTCGTACCAGCCGGACGGCCTCATCCTGGACTTGCGGGGGAACCCCGGCGGCTACCTGCACGTGGCGGTGGAGGTGGCGAGCCAGTTCGTGGGCCACGGGACCATCGTCACTGAGCGGCGCAAGGGGGGCGAGGAGAGGGCCTTCACCGCTATCCCCGGCGGCCTGGCGACGAGCCCGGACCTCCCCCTGGCGGTCCTAGTGAACATGGCCTCGGCCAGCGCCTCGGAGATCGTCGCCGGCGCGGTCCAGGACAGCGGCCGGGGGGTGCTGGTGGGCGAGAAGACCTTCGGCAAGGGCTCCGTGCAACTCGCCTACGCCCTGGACGACGGTTCGGAACTGCGCATCACCACGGCGCGCTGGTTCACGCCTGGTGGGCGGGAAATCCACGGACAGGGCCTGGAACCGGACATCCCCGTTGCGGAGGAAGAGGAGGGCGAAGGAGATGCACCCCTGGAGGCGGCGGTGGCCTACATCCTCCAGCAGGTGACGGCGAAATGAGCGGGGTTGGGCGGTGCGATGAAGGGTGAACCGATCAAGGTCGTGGCCACAAACCGCAAGGCCTACCACGACTACCACATCCACGATACGTACGAGGCGGGGATCGTCCTCACGGGGAGCGAGATCAAGTCGGTACGGGCCGGCCGGGTGAACCTGCGGGAGGGGTACGCCATCTTCCGCGACGGGGAACTGTGGCTCCTGAACTGCCACATCGCCGCCTACGATCCGGCCAGCCGCCAGAACCACGATCCCACGCGCCCGCGGAAACTCCTCCTCCACCGCCGGGAACTGAACCGCCTGGCGGGACAGGTCCAGGAGAAGGGGTTCACCATCGTCCCGCTGCGCCTGTACCTGCGGCGGGGCCTGGCCAAAGTGGAGATCGCCCTGGTGCGGGGCAAGAAGCAGTACGACAAGCGCGAGGCCATCGCCCGGCGGGACGCGGACCGGGAGGTGGAGCGCGCCCTCAAGGAGCGGTGGCGCTGATGGCCGATGGAGAGAAGCGCGGGCCTTCCTGGACGGAGATGCTCCTGGACGAGCGCCTGGCCCGCAGCCACAGCGGCCTTCCCCTCTCGCCCTCCGGCTGGGGGCCCGACGGCGAGGTGCCGGTGCGCACGCTGCGCCAGATCAACCTCCTGCCCCCCTGGGCCAAGGAGGCCATCTACCGGCGCCTCATCCCCTCCCAGATCCTCAAGGACCATGGGATTGACCCCCTCCTCCTGCGGAACGCGGCCGGCGAGCAGGTGGTCACCTTCTGCTGCCCCAGCGGAACGGGGGCGGTGCGCATTGAGGTGCGGGAGCATCCCGGCGACCGCGACTGCATCCTCTTCCTGCAGATGGCCGACACGGTCCTGGGCCAGTTGGAGGTCCTCCTCCTCATCGTCAACGACCTGCGGAGCCCCCGCTTCCACGTGGACTCGGAAGGGGGCCTGCCGACCAAGTTCGGGACGGTGCGGCGGAACATCCCGGAGGAGATCCGGGCCATGGAGGCAGGCCTTGCGCCCGGCCAGGTGCGCAGAGGGCTTCGCATCTCCCGCATGCTCCTGCCCCTCATGGAGGACTTCACGGCGAGCCTGGGCCGCGATGCCTTCTTCCTGGAGCCCCTGGCCTACCACAACGCCGTCCTCTTTGAGCAGCATGGCTTCGGCTACGTCTCGGGCAAGAAGTTCATGGAGTGGATTGACCGTGAGTTCCGCCCGGGTGGGGAACTGTACCGACGGCTGGACGGCTCCACCCCCTTCCGGCGGCCAGAGCACGCCTTCACCATCCGGGGGCGCTCCTGGGCCATCCACGACGGCATCCTGGGCCGGCCCTGGGGCGGGGTCAAGATGTACAAGCAGGTCGGCAAGGACGCTGGGGAGTGCACCTTCCCCAACGCGGTGTATTGAGGAGGCGACTTATGGAGGGACATGCGATGAAGTCTCGGTGGCTTCGGAACCTCGCCTACCTCCAACTGCTGGTGAGGGCTATGGAGGCTCTCATGTACCGCCCCTCCCGCTCTCCCCTGCCCCGGTGCTCTCCCGCACCCAGGCCAGGTAGGTGGGGCTCCCGCCCACGATGGGCAGGGCGATGACCTCCGGCTCCTCGTAGGAGTGCCATCCCCGCACTTTCTGCACCAGGTCTTTCAGGTGCTCGGCGCGGGCCTTGGCCAGGAGGAGCCACTCCGCATCGCGCTGCACCTGCCCTTTCCACCGGTAAAAGGAAGTCACGCCCGGCACCACGTTGACGCAGGCTGCCAGGCGGTGCTCCACCAGGCGCTGGGCCAGGGTGTGGGCCTCTTCCTCTGAGCCGCAGGTGACGAGCACCACCACGAACTCAGCCGCCGGCTCTTCCCTGGAAGGTGCGCTCATGGAACCTCCCTCCACAAGACCGGCCTAGCCGCGCCCCAGTTCCGTGAGCACCCGCCGCACGACTTCTTCCACCAGGGGCCTCACGGCCAGGGCTTCGGGGGTCCCGCCGCCCGCTGCGCCAGAGGCCCCGTGGAGCGTCTGGCAGAAGCCGCACTCCTGGCACAGAAGTTCCTCTTCCTCCGGAGCCAGAGGGCGCTTCTTGCGCCGGAACTCCAGGAGCCGTTCCACCTCCTCAGGCGGCAGGGGCTCCACTCGCCCGAGGAGGTGGAGCATGTAACTGATGTGGGCGGTGTGCTCCACCTTCTCCAGTTTGAGGTAGGCGTCCAGGGGGCTTGTGCCCACCGTGACCGTGCCGTGGCGCTTCAGGACCAGGGCATCGTGATAGCGGATGAGGTCCCGCACGATCTTCGCCCCCTCGGGACTGGAGGGCATGCCGTACTCCGTGGTGGGGATCGTCCCCAGGGTCATCACCACCTCCGGCAGGAGGCACTGGGCCAGGGAGATGCCGGCGATGCTCAGCGCCACACAGGTGGGGGGATGGGCATGCACCACCGCCAGCACGTCCGGCCGCTGGCGGTAGACCTCCAGGTGCAGCAGGAGTTCCGAGGTGGGTTTGAGGGAGGGGTCCTCGCCCCAGCGGGAGCGGATCACCCGCTTCCCCTCCCAGTCCACCAGGATCAACTGGTCCGGGCGCAGGAGGGGCTTGGAGAACCCGCTGGGCGTGGCCAGGAAGAGGTCCTCGCTGAGGCGGACGGAGATGTTGCCGTCGGTGGCGGAGACGTACCCCTTCTGTCCCAGGAGCTGGCAGACCTGGATGATCTCCTCCCGCCACTCGGCCTCCGTGCGCCGGGCAGGTCGCTCCGTCATCCTCAGTCCTTCACCTCCACCTCATCCACCACGCCCACGACCACGGCCCGCACCGGGCCATTCGGCTCCTCCTCCAGGATCTGGCGGGCGGAGTTCCCCTCATCCAGCACGAGGACCCGGTCGCCCACGCCGGCCTGCACCACGTCCACGGCCAGCCAGTATTTGCCCTCAGGCCTCCCTTCCAGGTCCAGCCCCTCCACCACGAGGATCTTGCGGCCCTCGTACATCTTGTCCTTGATGGTGGAAACCACGGTGCCGATCACCCGACCGATGTACACGACGTCCTCCTTTGCAGGGGCGTAAGGCCGTCACCTCACCCCACCCCCTGCCCCTCCGAGCCGGAGAGGGGAAGGGGGCAGAGGTGAGGTCATCGTGAACCCTCCCCGGGCGCGAGCCCCGGCAGATCCACCTCGTCAATGATGCCCACGATGGCGTGGTCCACGGGGACGAACTTCACCGGCAGGGCCAGGGCTGCCTCCCGGCTGGCCACCACCATCACCAGTTCCCCTGGCCCGGCCTGCCCCGTGCCATCCGCGGCGACCACCGGCCGCCCCCTGGGGTTCAGGGCCTTGTCCAGGGGCTGGACGATGAGGAACTTGACCCCCTCCAGCCCCTCGTACTTGCGCGTTGCCACCAGTGTGCCGATCACCCGTGCGAATTCCATGCTGCCCTCACAGGATTTTGCCCCGCATCTCGGCATGCAGTTGCGGGATGATGACGCTCCGCACCAGCAGCCCCTCTTTGCTCGCCTGGGCCACGCCCGCGGCCATGGCCGCCTCCACGTTGGAGACATCCCCCTCAATGAGGACGAAGGACTTGCCGCCCAGGCCATTGGCCAGGCGGACCTCCAGGAGGCGGATGTCGGCAGCCTTGGCCGCGGCATCGGCAGCCACGATGCAGACCGCCGCGGTGACCGTCTCAATGATGCCCAGGGCCTCGCCTCCGCCCGGGAGCGTCGCGCTCATGAGCGCGGGGAAGATGTCGGGGTGGGCGTTGGGGAGGAACAGTTGGTCCACCAGCGTATCGGCGGCCACAGCCACCCCTTCCCGGTACGACTCCTCTACCGGGCCCACCTCGCCCCCTACCAGGACCATGTACTTCCCCGGGCAGATGGAGCGGGCCTCGTAGAGTTGCACGTCGGCCTTCTTCATCATGGCATCGCCCACCCGGATCCCCTGGGCGATGCTGTTGGTTTCCACCAAGGCAATGGCTGGCTGCATCCCCACCTCTCCTAGGGCAAAAGTTCAGGTTCACCCCCGACGGCGGGCCCGGGCCACCATCTCCTGGGCGATGGCGTTGTGCCGGGCCACAAGCGCCCCAAGGTCCAGGTCCACTATCTCACCGTTCCAGACCCTGACCCTCCCGTTCACCACCACGAGGGCGGCCCGTTGCGGCTGGCAGAGGAGCAGGGCCGAGACCGGGTCGTGCGCGCCGGCATAGTCCAGAACGTCCAACCGGAAGCCAGCGAAATCCGCGGCCTTGCCCGGTTCCAGGCTCCCCAGGTCCTCCCGCCCCAGGACCCGCGCCCCGCCCAGAGTGGCCATCTCCAGGGCCTCCTCGGCGCGCAGGGCTTCGGCGCCGTGCCGCACCCGCTGCAGGAGGAGGGCCTGCCGCGCCTCCGCCAGCATGTGGGAGGAGTCGTTGCTGGCGCTGCCATCCACGGCCAGGCCCACCCGTACGCCAGCCTCCCGCATGGCCACCACCGGCGCGATCCCCGACCCCAGGCGCATGTTGGAACTGGGGCAATGGGCCACGCCGGTGCCCGTCTCCGCCATCAGGCGGACCTCGTCCGCGTTCAGGTGGACGGCGTGGGCGTACCAGACGTCCGGGCCCACCCATCCCAACCGCTCCATGTAAGCCACAGGGCGCAGGCCGAAGCGCTCCAGGCAGAACCGCTCCTCGTCCAGCGTCTCGGCCACATGGGTGTGCAGAAGGACCCCCCTGGAGCGGGCCCAGGCCGCTGCCTCCCGCATCAGGTCCGGCGTGACGGAGAAGGGCGAGCACGGAGCCACGGCGATGCGGCACATGGCATAGGGCCGCGGGTCGTGGAAGGCATCCACCACCCGCTCCCAGTCCCGGAGGATGGCCTCTTCGTCCTCCACCACCTCGTCCGGCGGGAGCCCACCCCTGGACCGGCCCAGCGACATGCTCCCCCGGCAGGGGTGAAAGCGCACCCCCAACTCCTGGGCGGCAAGGAGCTCATCGTCCAGGCGGACGCCGTTGGGGAAGAGGTACAGGTGGTCCGTGGTCGTCGTGCAGCCGGAGAGGAGAAGTTCCGCCAGGCCCACCTTCGCGCTCACATAGACCGCTTCCGGCGTCAGTTCCGCCCAGACCAGGTAGAGGTTCCGGAGCCAGGTGAAGAGCCCGGCCGCCTCCACCTCGGGCAGGGCCCGGGTCAGGGTCTGGTACAGGTGGTGGTGGGTGTTGACCAGGCCCGGGATGACCATCATACCCTGCGCCTCCAGGACCTGGTCGGCCTGGGAGGGCAGGTCTTCCGTGCGGCCCACCTGGCGGATGACCCCGTCCTCGGCCCACAGGCCGCCATCCGGGATGCGCCGCCGGTCCCCGTCCATGGTGACCAGGAGGTCGGCGTGCCTGAGCAGGAGGGTGGACATGGGCTCCTCCGATGCTGGGCCGGCTCAGTCCTCGTCCAGCACCACGCGCAGGTGCAGTTCCCGCAACTGCTGTTCCGATACGGGCGAAGGGGCGTCGGTCATCAGGTCCACCGCGCTCTGGGTCTTGGGGAAGGCGATGACCTCCCGGATGTTGGGCTCGCCGGCCAGGAGCATGACCAGCCGGTCAATGCCCGGAGCAATGCCGCCGTGAGGTGGTGCGCCGTACTCCAGGGCCTCCAGCAGGTGGCCGAACTGGGCCTGCGCCGACTGCTCGTCAATCCCCAGGACGCGGAACATGCGCGCCTGGAGGTCCCGCCGGTGGATGCGGATGCTCCCTCCGCCGATCTCCAGGCCGTTGGCCACCAGGTCGTAGGCCTGGGCGCGGGCGCGGCCGGGGTCCGTCTCCAGGAGGTCCCAGTCCTCGGGCATGGCCGCTGTGAAGGGGTGGTGCACAGCCGTCCACCGCTGCTCGTCCTCGTCCCACTCCAGGAGGGGGAACTCCAGGACCCAGGCGAAGGCGATGAGGGAGTTATCCCGCAGGCCCAGACGCTCGCCTATCTCCACCCGCAGCGCGCCCAGGGCCTCGGCCGACTCCCTCCACGGCCCAGCCCCCAGGATCAGGAGGTCGCCCTCCTGTGCCTCCATGCGGCGGAGGATGCCCTCCACCTCGCCCTCGGTGAGGAACTTGGCTGCGCTGGACCGCACCCCCTCCGCGGTGACGGCCAAGGTGACCAGCCCGGCGATGCCGTGGTTCTTGGCCAGGGCCGTCAGTTCGTCTATCTGGCGGCGGGAGTAGCCTGCGCAGCCGGGTGCCCGCAGGCCCCGCACCACACCCCCCTCTTCCACCGCCTTGCGGAAGACCTGGAAGCCACTCTCCCGGAGGAGGTCCGTCAGGTCCACCAGTTCCAGGCCGAAGCGGAGGTCCGGCTTGTCGGTGCCGAAGCGGTCCATGGCCTCGCGGTAGGTGAGGCGCGGGAAGGGGATCTGCATCAGGCGGATGTTCAGGCCGAAGCCACCCTGCTCCCTGGGCTCCGCCATCTTCTGCACCAGCGCGGTGAAGAGCCCCTCTATCAGTTGGAGGATGTCCTCCCGCTCCACGAAGGACATCTCCAGGTCCAACTGAGTGAACTCCGGCTGGCGGTCCGCCCGGAGGTCCTCATCGCGGAAGCAGCGGGCGATCTGGAAGTACTTCTCATACCCCGCCACCATGAGCAGTTGTTTCAGTTGCTGGGGGGACTGGGGCAGGGCGTAAAACTTGCCCGGGTGCAGCCGGCTGGGGACCAGGTAGTCCCGCGCCCCCTCGGGCGTGCTCTTGATGAGGATGGGGGTCTCAATCTCCACGAAGCCCCGGGCGTCCAGGTAGTCCCGGATGAACTTCACGATGCGGTGGCGCAGGATCAGGTTGCGCTGCATGGAAGGGCGGCGCAGGTCCAGGTAGCGGTACTTGAGGCGCAGGGTCTCGCTCACCTCGTCGCCACCGTTGGCGATGTAGAAGGGCGGCGTCTTGGAGGGGTTCAGGATCACCAGCTGGTCGGCCAGGACCTCAATGTCCCCCGTGGCGAGATTGGGGTTCCGGAGACCTTCTGGCCTCGCCCGCACGGTGCCGACGACCTGCACCACGTACTCGGACCGCGCCTGGGAAGCAGCCCGGTGGGCCTCTGGGGCATGTTCCGAGTCGCACACCACCTGGGTGATCCCCTCCCGGTCCCGGAGGTCCAGGAAGATGAGGCCTCCGTGGTCCCGCTGGCGGTGGACCCACCCTGCCAGGACCACCTTCTTCCCTACATGCTCCAGGCGAAGCTCACCGCAGGTATTTGTCTTGAGCATCCAGGGGTCTCCTGTGGAAAAGGTCGGAGGATATTATACACCGGGCAGGGCAAAAAGCAAAGGCCAGAGGCGCAAGTTCGCGAGGCTGTCTCGTTTTTGCAAAAAGGTCATCAGCCACCAACAAAAGGTGCAACCGAGTCGTGGTGGCTGTTGCACGAGGTGTGTAAGGGCCGTTGTGGTATAATGGAGCAGGTGCTCCAGCGGTCCCTGGCCACTGGGCAGAGCGTCATCCGTGCGTCATGCCGATCAACGGCGCAACGGCCTATCCAAGACAAGGAGGTCACCCCATGTCCACCGAGTCCCTGCTCACTCCCGCCGAGAAGGCCCTCAGGGCTGAAGTGCAGGACTTCGTCGCCTCGGTCCCCCGCCAACTCCTCCTGGATATGGACGCCGAGAAGGTTGTCTTCCCCCGCGAGTTCCTGGAGGAGGCGGGCCAGCGGAACCTCCTGGGCCTGCGCTTCGCCCCTCAGTGGGGCGGGCGCGGCCTCCCCTGGACCTCCGAACTGGTCGCCCTGGAGGAAGTGGGTGTCCTGGGGACGGCCCTGGCCTGTCTCTACTCCCTCGCTTCCATCGTGGGCGAGGCCATCCACCTCTTCGGCACGGAGGAACAGAAGGAGCGGTACCTCCGTCCCCTGCTCCGCGGGAGCCTGGCTGCAGCCGAGGGCCTTACGGAGCCACGCGGGGGTTCGGACTTCTTCGGCGCGACGTCGGTGGCCCGCCGCCAGGGGGGTACCTTCTTCCTCAAAGGGCAGAAGCGCTTCATTGTCGGAGCCGAGGGGGCTGACCTCTTCCTCGTCTACGCCAAGGTGGAGGGCATCCCGGACCCCAAAGAGGCCATGACCGCCTTCCTCGTGGAACGGGGCCCCGGGGTGGAGGTCCACCACGTCTATGGCCTGATGGGCACGAGGGGTGGAGGCACGGGGAGGCTCGTCTTCCGGGACGCCCCGGTGCCTGTGGAGAACGTGCTGGGCGGGGAGGCCGGCATCGGCCGCGGCAGCGACGTCTTCCACCGCATGATGGTCCCGGAACGGATGACCTCCGCTGGCGGCGCGGTGGGCATGGGCCGGGCCGCCTTGGAGATCGCCGCCCGCTACGCCGACCGCCGGCACGCCTTCGGCCAGAAGATCCGCCGCTTTGAGGGGGTCTCCTTCAAGATCGCCGAAAGCCTGACTCTCCTGGACGCGGCCCGGGCCCTGAACTACGCCGTCGGCCGGGCCATTGACGCGGGCGAGGACCCGGGCAAGGTCCGCCGCCTGGTCTCCGAGGCCAAGAAGTTCTCCACCGAGGCGGCCTGGACCGTGGTCAACCATGCCATGCAGGTCCTGGGGGGCATCGGCTACACCAACGTTTACCCCGTAGAGCGCATCCTGCGGGACGTGCGCCTCATCACCATCTGGACTGGCACCAACGAGATCATGAATCTGGTCATCCAGCACGAGTTCTACCGGGAGTTCCTCTCCCGGCGTCCTGCAGGGCGCAACGTGGAAGCCGACGCCTCAGGCGCGGACCTGGAAGAAGAGAAAGTCTACGGGGAACCCGGCGAAGAGACCTGACCGCTTCCCATCCCCCTTCCCTTCTCCGAGCCGGAGAGGGAAAGGGGGATGGACTTTTCCCATCCCCCGGCCCCTTCGCAGGCGGAGGGGTGAGGTCTATCCCTCCACCGGGACCGGGGCACCGCGCCGCTCCAGGGAGCGCTGCGCGGCCTCCAGAACCCGCACCACCCGGAGGCCGTTCTCTCCGTCGGTGCGGGGGCGCTTCCCCTGGAGGATACACTCCAGGAAGTGCGCGCACTCGTTCTGCAGCGGCTCCGAGGCCTCAATCCGCGGGATCCAGATGTCGCCGCTGCGCACCCGGTAGTGGAACTCGCCGAAGATCTGGCCGTTCCCCACCCGCAGAACCCCTTTGTCGTAGACGCGGATCTTCCCCTCGCTGTCCACATCGTCGTAAAGGACCATCTTCTTGCTGCCCACCAGGGTCATCCGCCGCACCTTGCAGGGGTCCAGCCAACTGGCGTGGATGTGGGCCACCACGCCGCCAGGGAACTCCAGGTCCACGAAGACCACGTCCTCAATGCCCGCATCCAGGTAGGTCCCCCCTCGGGCGCTCACCTCACGGGGCATTGCCTCCAGGAGATAGATGAGGATGGAGATATCGTGGGGAGCGATGCTCCAGAGGGCGTTGAGGTCCCTCTGCAAGCGCCCCAGGTTGACGCGGGTGGAATAGGCGTAGTAGATCTCGCCCAGGTCGCCCGCCTGGATCAGTTCCTTGATCTTCCACACGGCGGGGTTGTACTCAAAGGTGTGCCCCACCATGAGGACCCGGCCCTGCCGCTCCGCTAGGGCGATCAGGTCTTCCGCCTCCGCGGAACTCGCGGTGATGGGTTTCTCCACCAGGACGTGTTTGCCCGCTTCCAGGGCCGCCCGTGCCAGGGCGTAGTGGGTCCGCACCGGCGTGGCGATGACCACGGCGTCCAGGTCCGCATCTGCCCAGAGGTCCTCCACCCGGGTCGTGGTCCGCACGTGGGGATACAGCCGCCGGACCACCTCCAACCTCTGCGGGTCCGTATCGCAGCAGGCGGCCAGGGCGGCCTCCGGCAACTGGTGGAAGTTCCGGGCCAGGTTGGGCCCCCAATATCCGTATCCGATCAGTCCAACCGAGATCAACTATTCATTCTCCCATTCGTTGACGGCCCTGATCAGGTCCTTGCGGAACTCCCGGACGAGCTCCTCTGCCCTCTGTCCCTGCCCCCGGAAGCGGATGACCCGCTTGGTGTGGTCCAGGAAGGCCAGGTGCACCCACACCCGGTCCTGCGGCAGGAGGGGTTCAATCCGCTCGGCCCACTCAATGGCCGTGACCGTGCCAGGCAACCCCAGGATCTCGTCCAGCCCGATGCCCAGCACCTCCTCCACGGGGCGTTCCAGGCGGTAGAGGTCCACGTGGTACAGCCGCCGCACCGGGCCCTGGCGGATGGGGTATTCCTGGATCAGGGTGAAGGTGGGGCTGGTGACCGGCCCTTCCACCCCCAGCCCCCAGGCGATGCCCTGCACCAGGCTGGTCTTGCCGGTCCCCAGGTCCCCTTCCAACCCCAGAACCTCCCCACCCCGCAGGAGACGCGCCAGACGGCGGCCCAGCCCCTGCGTCTGGGCCTGGCTGTGGGTGATGCATTCCAGGGTCTTCTCGTCCAGGATCGGAGCCATCTCAGGCGCATTATACCAGAACCGGGCCCAGAGACAACCCGGCCTCCCCCACCCCGGCAGGGCTGTCTTGTCTTCAAAGGTGAACCTCACCCTACCCCCGCCGCCTTCGGCGGCACCCCCTTCCCTCCCCGCATCGGGGAGGGAAGGGGGTAGATGCAACCGCAGCCATAACCGCTCTTCCCGGCGCAGAGGGCACGCCAGGAGGCGTGCCCTACAGTCTGCCGCGCCAGAAGGGGGAGGGGTCTCTGAAACTTCGCGCCTTTTTGCGCGAAGTCCCTCTCGGAGTTGCGTTTGTGGCCCGGACGTTGTATAATTTCACCCGGATCGTCCGGAGCACGCTGACACCTTAAGCCTCCTCTTCGGGAGGAGCAACCAGTCCAAACCTGTCCAAGGAGAACAGCCTGTGGCCCTGAGGAAAAAGGTCGGCGCAGTCATGGTCGTCGGCGCCGGGATCGGGGGCATGCGCGCCGCGGCGGACCTCGCGGAGTCAGGCATGCGGGTCTACCTGGTGGAGGCCCTGCCGGCCATTGGCGGCATCGTCTCCCAGTTGGGCTTCATGTTCCCCACCCACGACTGCGTCCTCTGCCGCGGCACCGGCGAACATGGCTACGGTTGTACTCGCCCATCCATCACCCCCAAACTCCTGGACCACGACCTCCACCCCAACATCCAGGTCATGACCACCACGCAGATCGTCGCCGTCTCCGGCGAGCCAGGCAGTTTCCAGGTCCGGGTGCGCCACGAACCCCGCTACGTGGACGTACGACGCTGCATCAACTGCGATGCCTGCGCGCAGGTCTGCCCGGTGGAACTCCCCAGCACCTACCAGGCTGGCCTTGCCACCCGCAAGGCGGCCTACAAGGTCGCCCCCCGTTCCGTGCCGGACGCCTACGTCATTGACCGGGGCGACTACTGCGACCCCTGCCTGAAGTGCCAGGAGGTCTGCCCCACCCACGCCATTGACCTGAGCCAACAACCCTGGGAGGAGGACCTGGAGGTCGGTGCCATCATCCTCTCCGTGGGGTACCGCCTCTACGACCCCACGGCAGCGCAGGAGTACGGCTACGGCCGCTTCCCCAACGTCCTCACCTCCATGCAGTACGAGCGCTTGGCCAGCCGCTCCGGGCCTACGGAGGGCATCCCCCTGCGCCCGTCCGACGGCAAACTCCCCCAGAAGATCGCCTGGCTCCAGTGCATCGGCTCCCGGGACCAGATTCACCCCTACTGCTCGTCCATCTGCTGCATGTACACCACCAAGGAGGCTGTGCTGGCCAAGCAACGCCTCCCGGGGGTGGAAGCCAAGGTCTTCATGATGGATGAGCGGGCTTTCAGCAAGGAATACAACGCCTACTACGAACAGGCCCGTACCCTCTGGGGCATCCAGTACATCCGCTGCCGCGTCTCCGAGATTAAGGAAGACCCCCGCACCCGGGACCTGTACGTGGGCTACCACGACGACGAAGGCCGCCTCCGCTACGAGAAGTTCAACATGGTGGTCCTGGCTGTGGGGAGCGAGCCTCCACCTGCAGCCGTCGCCCTGGCCGACCAGTTGGGCATTGACCTCAACCAGTACGGCTTCTGCAACACCGACAAGTTCGCCCCCCTGGAGACGAGCCGGCCTGGCATCTACGTCGCCGGCGCTTTCTCCAGCCCCAAGGAGATCGCCGAGACGGTCATCGACGCCAGCGGCGCCGTGGCCGAGTCCCTCAAACTCCTCTCGGGGACCCGCGGCACCCTCTCCCGGGAGCGCCTCATCCCGCCGGAGCGGGACATCTCCGGCGAGCCAGTGCGCGTGGGCGTCTTCGTCTGCCGCTGCGGGACCGTCGTGGCCGACGTGGTGGACACGGCCGCGGTGGCCCAGTTCGCCAGCCGCCTCCCCGACGTGGTCCACAGCCAGGAAGTGGAGTTCGCCTGCCTCCCCGAAGGGATTGAGGAGATCAAGGCAGCCATCCGCACCCACGGCCTGAACCGCGTCGTGGTGGCCGCCTGTACCCCTCGCACCCACCAGGCCCTCTTCCGCCGCGTCCTCCAGGAAGAGGGATTGAACCCCTACCTCCTGGAGTTCGTCAGCATCCGGGAGCACGGAGCCTGGGTCCACGCCGACGACCCGGCCGGTGCCACCCGCCAGGCCAGGGAGATGGTCCGTGTGGCCGCAGCGCGGGCGCGGCTCCTCCAGCCAGTGCGCAAGGAACGCCGCCCGGTCAAGCACCAGACGGTGGTCCTGGGCGGGGGGATCGCCGGCATGACCGCCGCCCTCACCCTCGCCGACTGGGGCTACGACGTCTACCTGGTGGAACGGGAAGCGCAACTGGGCGGGAATGTCCGCCACATCTACTTCACCGCGGAGGGCCCCGACCCCCAGCGCTTCCTCAAGAACCTCATCCGGGATGTGGAATGCCACGAGAACATCGCCGTCCTCAAGAACTCGGAACTGGTGCGCTTTGAGGGCCGCGTGGGCGACTTCCGCTCCACTGTGCGCACCCGCCACCCCGACGGCACCTTCTCCGAGCGGACCATTGAACACGGCGTGATCATCGTGGCTACGGGCGCGCAGGAGTACCGGGGCCCCGTCTACCTCTTCGGGCAGGACCCTCGGGTCATCACCCAGATGGACCTGGAGCGGCGCATTGCCACCGCGCCGGAGGAGATCGCTGCCCTGAAGGAAGTGGTGATGATCCAATGCGTGCAGCCCCCGGATGCGCCGATTGAGTACTGCAGCCGGACCTGCTGCACCAACACCATGAAGAACGCCCTCCGCATCAAGGAGATCAACCCGGACTGCAAGATCACGGTCCTCTACAAGGACCTCATCACGTACGGTTTCCGGGAGGAGTATTACACCGAGGCGCGGCGGCGGGGCGTCCTCTTCGTGCGCTACGAAGAGGGCCAGCGGCCGACCGTCCAGGTGGTGGACGGCCGGCTCCAGGTCCGCGCCCGCGACCCGGTGCTGGGGAACACCCTGGTCTGGGAGCCGGACCTCCTGGCCCTGAGCATGGCCTCCGTGCCCGACGAAAGCAACGCCCGCCTGGCGCGGCTCCTGGGGGTGCCCCTCTCCCGGGAAGGCTTCTTCCTGGAGGACCACCTCAAACTGCGCCCGGTGGATTTCAGCATTGACGGCATCTTCCTGTGCGGCTCGGCCCACTACCCCAAGTTCATTGAGGAAGCCATCAGCCACGCCAAGGCCGCCGCCGGCCGGGCCATGACCGTCCTCACCAAGGACGAACGGGAAGTGGGCGGCGTGGTGGCTGTGGTGGACCAGACGAAGTGCGTGGGCTGCCTGACCTGCGTCCGCACCTGCCCCTTCCACATCCCGCGCATCCAGCCCAGGGCTACGGGTGTGGGGGGCATCCTCGGCGCAGCGTACATCGAGCCGGCCAACTGCACCGGGTGCGGCACCTGCACTGCTGAGTGCCCAGCCGACGCCATCCAACTGACCACGTTCCACGACCGGCAGGTCGTCATTGAGGACGCGGCCGTCCTGGGGCAGTGGTGCCCTGGATAGCCCAAGGTTGAGGAGGGACAAGAAGCCCCATGCCTGCCGAAGACAACGGTTTCCAGCCCGAAATCACGGCCTTCACCTGTTTCTACTGCGCGTACATGGCCGGCGACACCGCCGGCCTCCTGCGGGTCCCCTACCCGCCGACGGTGAAGATCATCAAGTTCCCCTGCACGGGGAAGGTGGATGTGGAATATATCCTGAAGGCCTTTGAGCAGGGGGCCGACGGCGTCCTCGTCGTCGCCTGCCCTATTGGGAACTGCCACCACGGCAGCGGCAACCTCCGGGCCACCAAGCGCCTGGAGTACGCCCGCAAACTCCTGGAAGAGGTGGGCCTCCAGAAGGAGCGGGTGGCCATCGCCTACATGTCCGGCAGCCAGGCCCACGCCTTCGCCCAGGCCGTGCAGGAGATCACCGAGACGGTCCGCCAGTTGGGCCCCAGCCCTTTGAAGAAGTCCTGCTGAGGCCCCGGGGAAGGCGGGAGCCCGCAGCGAGGGAGCGGAGGGAACGCGCATGGAACGCCAGGTCCTGCCTGACCAGCCAGCCACCGGCCAGAAGGCCCCGGTCGGCGCGGCTCTGGTCGTCGGAGGCGGCATCGCGGGCATCCAGGCCGCGCTGGACCTGGCCGAATCGGGCATCCGCGTCTACCTGGTGGAACGGGGCGCCACGCTGGGCGGCAAGATGGCCCAGTTGGACAAGACCTTCCCCACCAACGACTGCGCCATCTGCATCCTCTCGCCCAAATTGGTGGAGGCTGCCCGCCACCCCAACATTGAGGTCCTGACCAAGACGGAACTCCTCGCTGTGGAGGGGCAGGCCGGGGACTTCACCGTGCGCCTGCGGCAGCACCCGCGCTACGTCTCCACCGAACTCTGCACCGCCTGTGACGATTGCACCAAGGTCTGCCCCATGGAGGTCCCCAACGAGTTTGACGAGGGCCTCTCCAGGCGCAAGGCGATCTACCGCCCCTACGCACAGGCCATCCCCAGCGCGTTTCTGGTGAGCAAACGGGGCACCTCCCCCTGCAAAGCGAGATGCCCTGCCGACACCAGCGCCCAGGGCTACATCGCCCTCATCCGCGAACGGCGCTACGAGGAGGCCATGGAGGTCATCCGGCAGTACAACCCCTTCCCGGCCACTGTGGGCCGCGTCTGCAACCATCCCTGCGAAGGCGAGTGCACCCGCGGCCAGGTGGACGAACCGGTCGCCATCTGCGCCCTCAAGCGCTTCGTGGCCGACACCGTCTACGCCCGCTGGGACCGGGAAGGCCGCCCTGAGGCCAGGGTCCCGGGCGAACTCAGCCCCTTCCCCCTGGCCCCCCAGGAACTCCCGCCCCCCGAACGTCGGAGGGTGGCGGTGGTCGGTGCAGGGCCGGCAGGCTTGAGCGCGGCCTACTTCCTGGCCCGCATGGGGTACGAGGTGACGGTCTTTGAGGCCCTGCCGGTGCCCGGTGGCATGATGCGGGTGGGCATCCCGCCCTACCGCCTGCCGCGGGAGGTCCTGGACCGCGAAATAGAGGAAATCCTGCGCACGGGCGTGCGCCTGGAGTGCAACCACCCCGTGCGCAACATCAACGCCCTCTTCGCCCAGGGGTTCGCCGCGGTCTTCCTGGCCATCGGCGCGCACCAGCCCCAGCGCCTGGGCATCCCCGGCGAGGACGTAGAAGGCGTCTTCCACGGCGTGCCCTTCCTGCGGGCCGTGAACCTGGGCGAGCAGGTGCACCTGGGGCGGCGCGTCCTGGTGGTGGGCGGCGGCAACACGGCCATAGACACCGCCCGCACCGCCCGCCGCCTGGGCTCCGAGGAAGTCACCATCCTCTACCGCCGCTCCCGGGCCGAGATGCCCGCCAACCCCTGGGAGGTGCAGCAGGCCCTGGACGAGGGCATCCACCTGGAGATCCTCACCCAGCCGGTGGAGGTCCTCTCCCGGGGCGGTCGGATCACCGCTGTGCGCTGCGTCCGCATGCAGTTGGGCGAGCCCGATGCTTCGGGCCGCCGCCGGCCTATCCCCATCCCGGGGTCCGAGTTTGAGATCCCCTGCGACGCCATGGTGGCCGCCGTGGCCCAGGCCCCGGAAATCCGCATCCTGGATCCCGACCACGGCCTGGAGGTGACGCCGTGGGGCACCTTCCGCGTGGACCCACAGACCCTGGCCACCAACCGGCCGGGGGTCTTCGCCGGGGGCGACGCGGCCGCCGGGCCCGGCGCGCTCATTGAGGCCATCGCCGCCGGCCGGCGAGGGGCCCTCTCCATTGACCGCTACCTGCGGGGCCAGCCCCTGCTGACGCCCCGGGAACTCACCCCCTTGCCCGTGGCTCAACTCTCCGAAGAGGAGATCCAGGAGAAACTGCACCGGGGCGAGGCCGCCCGCCACAGCCGTGTGCAGATGCCCGTCCTCCCGCCGGAGGAACGGGTGTCGGACTTCCGCGAGGTGGAACTGGGCCTCACGGAGGAACAGGCCCTGGCCGAAGCGGAGCGCTGCCTGCGCTGCGGCCTCTGCTCCGAATGCTACATGTGCGTCCTGGCCTGCAAGGCCCACGCCATTGACCACCAGCAGGCCCCCGTGGAACGGGAACTCCGCGTGGGGGCGGTCCTTCTGGCCCCAGGCTACGCGCCCTACGACCCCAGGCGCGCCCCGGAACTGGGCTGGGGGCGCTACGCCAACGTCCTCACCAGCCTGCAGTTTGAGCGGATGCTCTCCGCCTCCGGGCCCACCCGAGGCCACCTGGCCCGCCCCTCCGACGGCCAGGAGCCGCGGCGCATCGCCTTCATCCAGTGCGTCGGCTCACGGGACCAGGAGCACGACTACTGCTCCTCCGTCTGCTGCATGTACGCCACCAAGGAGGCCATGCTGGCCCTGGAGCACGCGCCGGGCGTGGAATGCACGGTCTTTCAGATGGACATGCGGGCCTTCAGCAAGGGGTTTGACGCCTACTACCAGCGGGCCCGCGCCCTGGGCGTGCGTTACGTGCGGAACCGGGTCTCCGCCCTCAAGGAAGACCCCCGCACCCGGAACCTCATCCTCCAGCACACTGATGGCGATGGCACGGTCCACGAGGAGACCTTTGACCTGGTGGTCCTCAGCGTGGGCATGGAACCACCCGCGGAGGCCGCGACCCTCGCCGCGCAGATGGGCATCCGTCTGGACGGTGCCGGCTTCTGCCAGGGGGACGGCACGCTCCCCGTGGCCACGTCGCAGGCGGGCATCTTCGCCTGCGGCACCTTCGCCGGCCCCAAGGACATCCCGGAGACGGTGGTGGAAGCCAGCGCCGCCGCGGGCGCAGCCCTGGCGGAGATCGGCCCGGCCCGCGGGACGCTGGTGGAGCCCCGGGCCTACCCTCCAGAGACGGAGGTCTCCCCGACCGAGGAGCCCCGCATCGGCGTCTTCGTCTGTTCCTGCGGCAACAACATCGCCGGCGTGGTGGACGTGGCGGAGGTGGTGGCCTACGCCCAGACCCTGCCCGGCGTCGTCCACGCCGAGAACACCACCTACACCTGTTCGCCGGACTCCCTGCTCAAGATCCAAGAGGCCATCCGCGAGAAGCGCCTCAACCGCCTGGTGGTGGCTTCCTGCACGCCGCGCACCCACGAACCCCTCTTCCGCGATACAGCGCGCCAGGCCGGTCTGAACCCCTTCCTCTTTGAGATGGCCAACATCCGGGACCAGGATTCCTGGGTCCATCCCCACGAGCCGGAGCGGGCCACAGAGAAGGCCAAGGACCTGGTGCGGGCGGCGGTGGCCCGCAGCCGCCTTCTGAAGCCGCTCCACACCCGGCCCCAGTCCCTGCACCACAGCGCGCTCGTGGTCGGGGGCGGCATCGCCGGGATGACGGCCGCCCTCAACCTGGCCCGCCAGGGGTTCGGCGTCTACCTCGTGGAGCGAGAGCGCGAACTGGGCGGCCACGCCCGCCGCCTGGGCCGGCGGGTCCAGGGTGGTGACCCGTTGGCTCTCGTCCGCTCCCTGGAGGAAGCCATCCGCCAGGAACCGCGCGTGGAGGTCATCCTGAACCACGAGCCAGTCAAGTTTGAGGGGTTCGTGGGCAACTTCCGCACCTGGGTGCAGGAGCGGGGGACCTCCCGCCAGCGCCTGCTGGAGCACGGGGCGACGGTCATCGCCACCGGTGCCCGCGAGTACCGCGGCCCCGCCTACGGTCTGGGCCAGCACCCGCGGGTCCTCACCCAGGCCGACCTGGACGCGCTCCTGGCCGGGCGGACGCCAGAAGCACCCCTGATGGACCTCCCCACCCCGGCCCAGTGGCGCTCTGTGGCCATGCTCCTGTGCGTGGGGCCGTGGGACGAGCCGGAGGCAAAAGAGCCCTTCTACTGCAGCCGCATCTGCTGCGCCACCGCGGT
>JBMFPD010000022.1:0-19159 GCA_049969295.1 Anaerolineae bacterium
CGAGGAACTCCGGCCATCGGAGGAGCGCTGGTGGTGGCGCCTGGACCTCCTGGCGGCGGAGCAGCGCCGCCGGAAGGTGGCGCGCACCGTGCGGGTGGTGGGCATCGCTCTGCTCATCCTGGCCCTCCTGGGGGGCGCGGCATACTTTTCCCTGCGGCCAGACCCCCTCACGGCGCAGAAACTGCGCCTGTACGCGGCTGCGGAGCGGTCCATCCAGGAGGGGCGCTGGGAGGAGGCCATCGCTCGCTACCAGGAAGCGGCGGCCCTGGACCCCCAGGACCCCGAACCCTGGATGCGGCTGGGCTGGGCCCGGGAGCGCACCGGGGATGCAGAGGCGGCCCAGGCCGCCTTCCAGGAGGCTGCATCCCGCTTCGGCGATCCCTTCGCCTACGAACTGGCCCTGGCGCGCCTCTACGTGGAGGCCGGCGACTTCGGGCAGGCCCTGCCCCATGCCCTGCGGGCGACAGAACTCAACCCTCAGTCGCCCCACGCCTTCTACGTCCTGGCCAGCGCCTACGAGGGCTCCGGCAAGTTCCTGGAGGCGCTTCAGGCCCTCCAGACCTGCGAAAAGTTGGCCGAGGCTCAGGGGGACGTGGAACTGGTGGCCATGTCCCGGGTCCGGGTGGGCACGCTCCTCCAGCGGATGGTCATCCCCACCGTGACACCGTAGATCGCTCCCCGTCCCCGCGAGAGGGGGGGTGGGGTGAGGCCTTCCTGCATGCCTGTGTGGGGCCAGTGGGGCAGCGCCTCGCAGCGCGTAAGAGCGGCGAGCAGGCGATGGACGAGAAAGCCTGTCGGGTCTGTGGAAAGCGGTCTCCTTTGATCACGGAGGTGCTGGGGGTCTGCGGTGAGTGCCTTCGCACCCAGTTTGACGCGTGCGCCCCCTACGTGGCCGCCGCCCACGACCTCAGCCGTCGCACCTTTGGGTTGCCCCTCTCGCCGCCGGACACGGAGGGCGGCATCCGCTGCGAGGGGTGCGCCAACCGCTGCCGTATGGGGCCCGGGGAGCGGGGCTACTGTGGCCTGCGGGAGAACCTCTCCGGCCGCCTGGTCCACCGGGCCGGCACGCCAGCGCGGGCTCTCCTGCACTGGTACCGGGACCCCCTGCCCACCAACTGCGTGGCCGATTGGGTCTGCCCGGGGCACCACCAATGGGGGTACCACAACCTGGCCGTCTTCTACGGGGCCTGCACCTTTGATTGCCTCTTCTGCCAGAACTGGCACTTCCGGGAGATGGACCCCGCCCGGGAGCACCTCCTTTCGGCAGAGGACCTGGCGGACAAGGCCAACCCTCGGACCTACTGCGTCTGTTACTTCGGCGGGGACCCGGCAGCGCAGATGCCCCATGCCCTGGCTACCTCCCGCCTCCTGGCAGAGCGGGGCGTGGTCATCTGCTGGGAGACCAACGGCTCAGCCCACCCCCGATGGATGGACCAGGCTTTTGACCTCTCGCTGCGGACCGGGGGGTGTGTCAAGTTCGACCTGAAGGCCCTGGACGAGGGGCTGCACCGCGCTCTGACCGGCGTCTCCAACCGCCAGACGCTGGAGAACTTCGCCCGGCTGGGGAGCCGCTTCGGGGAGCGACCGGAGCCGCCCCCAGTGGTGGCGAGCACCCTTCTCGTGCCTGGCTACGTGGACGTGGAAGAGGTCCGACGCCTGGCCGAGTTCATCGCCAGCGTGCATCCGGACATCCCCTTCTCCCTTCTGGGGTTCCACCCCCACTTTTTCCTCGCCGACCTCCCCTGTACCTCGGTGCGCCACGCGGAGGAAGCGGCGGCCGCGGCCCGGGCGGCTGGCCTGCGGCGGGTCCACATCGGCAACCGCCACCTCCTCTCCAGGGACTACTGAGCCGCGCTTGCGGACGCGGCCAGCGCAGGGAGACCCTCCCCGCACCAGGACGGTCTCCCTGCGGATCTCATGGGCAGCCGGCCTCCACCCACCCGCGGACTCCGGCGAGGAAGGCCTCCACGTACTCGCGGGAGGTCGCCCGGCCCATGTGCCCCACCCGCACGATGCGCCCGGCCAGTTCCTCCAGGCCACCGGCGACCAGGATGTCGTGCTTCGCCAGGAGGTAATGGCGCAGGCCGTCGGCCGGAGCGCCTTCCCGGCCAGCGATGACGGTGACCAGGGGAGAGGCGATCTCGTCCGGGATGAAGGTTTCCAGGCCCAGTGCCCGGATGCCCTGGCGCACGGCCTCGGCGGCGGCGCGGTGCCGCGCGTAGCGGGCCTCATCCCCCTCCTCCACCAGCCGCTGCACGCTCCTGTGCAGGGCCAGAACGACCTGGGTGGGCATGGTCGTCGGAGTCGGGTGCCAGGAACCCCACTCCCGCAGGTACCGACGCCACGTCCCCAGGTTCAGGAACCAGGAGCGGGAATGGACAGCGTTGGCCTCCACCGCCTGCCAGGCCTCCTCGCTCACAGAAATGGGTGCCAGGCCCGGCGGCGCTTCCAGGCACTTGTTGGAGACCGTCACGCACAGGTCCACCCCCCAGGCGTCCACGGGCAGGGGGATGCCGCCCAAGGACGAGACGGCATCCACGACGAGAAGCCTCCCTTCCCCCTTGACGGCCTCGGCAATCTCCTGCAGGGGGTTGAGGACGCCCGTAGAAGTCTCGTGGTGGACGACGGCCACGGCCCCGATGCGCCGGTCGGCCCGCAGGAGAGCGCGGATGGTGCCCGCATCCAAGGGCTCGCCCCAGGGGACGTCCAGGGCGACCACATCCAGCCGGAGGGCCGAGGCCACCTCCCGCAGGCGGCCGCCGAAGAACCCGTTGCTCGGGATGAGGACGCGCTCTTCTGGGCCGACAGCCGAACTCAGCGCCGCTTCCAGGGCTGCAGACCCCGGTCCCACCAGGAGGAAGAGGTCGTTCTCGGTGTGGAAGAGCCGCTTCAGACCCTGGACTGTCTCGGTGTAGATGCGGACCCAGACGTCCCCGTAGTGGGGCATGGCGGGGGACCGCATCTCGGCCAGGATCTCGTCGTCTACGTCCACGGGGCCGGGGATCATCAGTCTGTGAGTCATGGCGGATGCCTCCTCAAGTTCAGGGATTTGAGGGATGGATGCGGGATGCGTCCCGTTCACGAGGGGATGGTCCACTCCATCACCCAGCGGTCGTTTTCATCGTAGAAGGACCGGCCGAAGAAAGGAGGGGCTTCGGGAGGGTGCGCCCACAGCCGGGGCAGGAGTTCCCGCAAGTCCTCCACCAGGTCCAGCCGCAGGACCTGGCTCCGGGGGACCCAGTGCAGGGTGCCCTCTGGTGTGGGTCGGGGCTCGCCCGAGGCGTAGCGGGCGGTGAAGACGAACACCAGGACGCCAGGGTGAGGGCTGCCGGCATCCACATGGAGGACAGCCCGCAGGCACAGATCGCTGACCTCTATCCCTGCCTCCTCCTGGAGTTCCCGCAGGGCGGCGGAATGGAGGTCCTCGCCGCGTTCCACGTGGCCACCGATGCCGTTGTAGCGGTCCGGCCAGAGGCGCTTGTGGGGTGCCCCGCGCAGGAGGAGCACCTCTGGTCCCTCCTGGCCCTCCCTTTCCACAAAGCAGAGGGTCCGGGGGACCGCCACGTAGCGGGCCGCACCGCTGGAGACGCCTTGTTCTTCCCTGCCCATGCTGTCTACCTCTGTCCCCTGGGCGCTGAGACCTGGAGCCAGCGGGCGATCCACTGGGCTGAGCCTCCCAGCGTGAGGAGGGCGCTCTCCGGCAGGCCAGAGGTCCCGGGCAGAACCCGTGCCCCTTCTGCTACCACCTGGTGGACGGGAAGGGCTGCCTGACTGAGGCGGAGCAGATGCCTCTCCCCAAGGCAGAGGAGCCCCGGGACCTCCGCCCCTGGCCGAGGACTGCCTCGGACGATCCGGCCTTGAAAGACCAGGCCCACATAGGTGCGGGAGACCGCCTGCCCCGTGGCCCGGTCCTGGAACTGGTAAGCAGCCTGCCAGACGAGGCGGGGGCACGGATGCCCGGGCCAGGCCAGGGCGATGCAACAATAGGCGTCCCCTGGCCCCAGGAGGTCCGTCTCGGGGGAGGAAGTGAGGGCAACCTCCACCCCGGCCTCCTCCCACGCCTCTCGCTGCACGGCTTCGCTCCAGGTTTCGCCGGGCGCACGGTGGCCCCCGATGCCCACCACCCGGATACGGGGGATGCCTCGCTCATCCCACGTCCAATGGGTGTGCGGCTCCAGGGCGAAGAGGTACCCTTCCTCATACCGGAGGAGCAGGCCGGAGGTCCAGTCGGCATCTGGAGGAGCCCACTCTTCCAGTGGTTGGGGGATGGCTACGGTCATGCGGATATCCTCCCGCGGCATGATAGCACAGGCAGTCCTGAAAGGCAACTGCCGTACAGGGGGTGCTCGGCTCCATGCCGCGGCCTCCCCGTGCAGACGCGCGCGGGGCGACCCGCGCGCCGCGGGTCGCCCCGGTGTCCCCTGGGTGGGGGGAAGAAGCTTTCCTGGTCTACCGTTCCACCCGCTTCTCCACGATCTCCCGCGTCTTCTTGTCCAGGAGGATCAGTTTGCGGCGGCCGTCTGGCATGGCTTCCTCTTTGACAATGATGTACTGGTCGCCGTACTCCCTCGGCGGCGACTTCATTTCAGGCTGGGGCTCGCCTCGCCATTCCTCCAGTTCCACCGGCTCCCACCGCTTGGACTTCACGGAGCGGTAGCAGGCGTCCATGATGGCGTTGACCACGTAGCCGTCGTAGAAGGTCTCCATGGGCGCGACGCCCTTGTCCAAGGCGTTGAACATGTCGGCGAACATGTCGGGGTAGCCCAGTTCGCCCACCTCGTCGCCCACGGGGAAGATCCAGCCAGTCTGCCCCTCCGCCTTCTCCGCCACGTACCCCCTGGGTCCTACCGCAGTGAAGAGTTCCAGCCCGGTCCGCAGGAAGTGGTCCATCCAGATGGTCCCTTCCGTGCCGGCCACCTCATCCCGCAGGTCCATGCCGCCGCGGAAGCCCCAGGACACCTCAAACTGGCCCACGGCGCCGTTCTCGTAGCGCACCAGGCCCACACCGTGGTCCTCGGCGTCAATGGGGTGCACCAGGGTATCGGCCCAGCAGATGGCCTCCACGGGGCGGACCCCCTTCCCGATGAAGTTGCGGGCGATCTCAATGCAGTGGCACCCCATGTCGATGACCACGCCACCGCCGGCCTTCTTGGGATCCCAGAACCAGGCCCCGTGGGGGCCGCCATGGGTCTCCCGGGAGCGCACCCAGAGGACCTTGCCCAGGGCTCCGTTGCGCACGAACTGGAGGGCCTTCAGCGTCTTGGGGGTGTAGACCAGGTCTTCCAGGTAGCCGTGGAAGACGCCGGCCTTCTCCACCGCGTCCAGCATCTCCTTGGCCTCGGCCGCGCTGCGGGCCAGGGGCTTGGTGCACATGACCGCCTTCCCTGCCTCCGCAGCCAGGATGGCGGCCTCCTTGTGGGCGAAGTTGGGCAGACCGATGACCACCACGTCCGTCTCCGGGTCGTTGATGGCCTCCGCCAAGTCCGTCGTCCACTTGGGGATGCCCCACTCTTCGGCGAACTGCCGGACGTGCTCCTTGGTGGGCGAGTAGACCACGTGCACCCGGTCGCCGCCCCGCTGCTTGTGCAGCGTCATGGTGTAGAACAGGCCGATCAATCCCGTGCCCAACATGGTGATCTTGTGCATGTTCTAACCCTCCTGATGGATTGATGCAGGTGGACATTCCGATTCCCCATGGCCGTTGCACAATGGCCACGAACCGCCCAAAGCGACCAGAAACCCCTTCCCTGGCCTCCTGCCCCGTGCGGGGAAGGGGTTAAGGGGTGGGGTTGACCGGGTACCGTCCGTACCGACGCGCCGCGGTGAAGAGGGCTACCACGTTCTCCGGCGGGACGTCCGGCTGGAGGTGGTTGGCTGGGGCGAGGACGTACCCACCGCCTGGAGCCAGCACCCGGATCCGCTCCCGGACCTCGGCCTCCACCCGCGACACGTCCCCCCGCAGGGCTTCCTTGATGTCTACCGCGCCCCAGAAGCACAGCCGGCCGCCGAACTCCCGCTTGACCTGGACCATGTCCAGCCCGGGGAAGGGCTCCAGGCTGTGGAAGGCGTCTACGCCGACCTCCACCAGGTGCCCCAGAAAGGCCTCCATGCGCCCGTCGGAGTGGAAGAGGACCTTGCAGTGGGGTGCGGCCTCCTTGACCTGGGCCACCAGGTCCCGCCAGGGACCCTTGAAGAACGCCTCAAACATCCTGGGGGAGATGAGGGGCATCTGGGCCGCGTAGTCGTCCCCCGGGAGTTCCAGGATGTCCAGGTACCGCCCCACCGCGTCCAGGTAGAGGGCGTGCAGCCGCTGGAAGACGGCAGCGATCTTCCCGATGAGGGCCCGGGCGAAGGCCGGGTTCAGGGCCAGGTCCGTGAGGAACCGCTCCGTTCCCCGCAGGAGGCAGGCCCGCTCCAGGAAGCCGTAGGAGTCCACGGCCCGCCCGACGACGGCGAAGTCGGTCTGCTCTTTGAGGAAGCGCGCCCGTTCCCGGGCTTCCTCCAGACGGACCAGAGGTTCGGGGTCCGGCCAGGGGTACCGTTCCAGGTCCTCCACCGTGGCTTCCTCCAGGGGGTGACCGGTCGCCGTGAGGTAGAGGCCCTTCCGCTCCCAGTGGACGCCCCAGGCGTCGGGGCCTCCCTCGGCCGGGGGGCCGCCCAGGTCCGTGAACCCAAGCCACGTGTGGCGCACGTCCACATCCAGGGCATCCAGCACACGGTCGTCGTAGTAGTTCACCGTGTGCCCTTTGCGCCGCCGGAAGGGGGCGAGGGGCGTGTCCAGGCCTAGGTGCTCCACCAGGGCGAAGTAGAGGGGGTCGGTGAGGCCGTAGGCACTGCCCCAGAGCGCGGTGGGCACGCGGTCTGGCTCCTCGTGGTGCAGGGCCAGGAGGGTCCGTTCCCGGTGGTCCACGCCCCTATCCCCGTCCCCCCTGTTGCAACGAGGCCCACACTGCCGCGCCGATCATGCCCGCGTCGGTGCCGAGTTTCGCCGGCACGATCTGCACTTTCTCCACCGGCATGACGTGGACCCGCTCCAGCACCGTGCGGCGGATGGGGTTGAAGAGGAGGTCCCCGGCCAGGGCCACTCCTCCGCCGATGACCACCATCTGCGGGCTGATGATGGTGATGAGGTTGGCCACCCCGATGCCGATGTAGAACCCGGCCCGCTCGTAGATGTCCTGCGCGATGGGGTCGCCCTCCCGCGCCGCCCGGGCGATGACCTCCGGCGTGACCCGGTTCAGGTCGTAGTCCACCAGTTCGGCGATGCGGGTGGTGAGCCCCTGGGTGATGGCCTTGAGGGCCATCGCGGTGATGGCCGGGCCGCTGGCGAAGGCCTCCAGGCAGCCGCGGCTCCCGCAGCCGCAGGGGGGGCCATAGGGGTCAATGACCTGGTGGCCCACCTCCCCGGCCGTGCCGCCGATCCCCAGGTGCAACTGCCCGTTGATGACCATGCCGCCACCGATCCCGGTACCAATGGCCAGGCAGACCATGGTGTGGACGTCGCGGCCAGCACCGAAGGTCTTCTCGCCCAGGGTGAAGGAGCGGACGTCGTTGAGGAGGTAAGTGGGGAGCCCCACGCCAGCCTCAATCGTCGCCTTGAGGGGGACGTTGGGCCAGGTCCCCGGCAGGTTGGGCAGGAAGAGCACGAGCCCCCGCTCCATGTCCAGGACGCCGGGCACCCCGATGCCCACGCCGCCGATCTCCTCCCGGCGCAGGCCGGCATCGGCCATGGCCTGGCGGATGAGGCCGACCATGCGCGCCATGACCGCGTCGTGCCCTTCCTTGGCCAGGGTGGGCACCTGGTGCCGCCCCACCACCTGCCCGGTGGTGACATCCACCACCGCCGCCGAAAGGGTCGTGCCGCCCAGGTCCACGCCGACGTAGTAGACAGGCTGTGCCATGTTCTTTCCACCCCATGTGGTGACGGGGGGCAGGGGGCCGGCCCCTGGCCCCGGGCCGGTCCCCCTGCCGAGCCCTCAGATCAGATGGTGTAGACCTCCAGGAACTTCTTGGCCACCAGGAAGCCGCGCTTCACCAGGTCTTCGGAGCCTTCCCAGTTGCGGTCTTCGTGTTCAATGCTGAGGACGAAGTCGTAGCCCACGTCGTACAGCGCGGCGACCACCTTCCGCCAGTCAATCAGGCCCTGGCCCGGCAGGCGCGGGATCTGCCAGTTGAAACCGCAGCCCAGGATGCCATCCTGGTAGAACATCTCTTCGTCAATGTCCATATCCTTGGCGTGGACGTGGAAGATGCGGTCGCCGAAGTCGTAGATGGCCCGGATGTAGTCAATCTGCTGCCAGACCAGGTGGGAGGGGTCGTAGTTCAGGCCGAAGTTCTCGTCGGGGATGATCTCAAACATCCGCTCCCAGATGGCGGGCGAGTAGGCCAGGTTGGACCCGCCGGGCCAGGTGTCGGCCCAGAGCATGGGGCAGTTCTCAATGGCGATCTTCACGTTGTGGTCGGCGGCGAACTTCACCAGGTCGGGCCAGACCTTCTGGAACTCCTCAAAGTTGTAGTCAATGTCTTTCCGCCACTCCCGCCCGGTGATGGCCACGTTCCAGGTGCGGCCCACGAAGGAGCCCACGATCCCCACCCCCAGCATCTCCGCGGCCACGATGACCTTCTTGAGGTGGTCAATGACGTGCTGGCGGTGGTCCAGGTCCGGGTGCAGGGGGTTGGGGTAGTACCCCAGGGAGGAGATCTCCAGCCCCTTTTCCTTCAGCATGCCGTTGATCTCGGAGGCCCTGGCCGGCGTGAGGGCCGCGACGTCAATGTGGGCCACACCGCCGTACTTGCGGTCCTTGCCCTCCCCAGCGGGCCAGCAGGCCAGTTCCAGCATCTGGAAGCCGTTCTCGGAGGCCCAGGTGGCCAGTTCCTCCAGGGACAGGTTGGGGAATGCCGCGCTCATCAACCCGATCTTCATGGTCACGCCCTCCTTCTTCGGATGCAAGGGTCTTTCCAGTTCAACGTTCCACGTGGACCCAGCGCTGCTCCTTCGCGCTGCGCTCAATGGCCTCGCAGAGGAGGATCTCCTCGTGGCCATCGGCGAAGGTGGGGAAGTCCGGCTTCGCCGTGCGGTCCCCAGCCTGGATGTAACGGTAGACGGCCTTGTAGAGCATCTTGAACGTGTCGGGGAAGCCCTCGTTGTGGCCGCCGGGGTAGCCGGTGAAGTCCCGGGCCGTGGGTGTGAGGAGCGACGGGTCCTTCATGAGGACCTCGTTGGGTCCCTCGCGCCGGCCGATCCACAGTTCGTTGGGCCGTTCCGAGTCCCAGGCCAGCGAGAGTTTGGAGCCGTTGATCTCGTAGGCCAGGCGGTTCTTACGGCCGGCCGAGACCTGCGAGACGGTCATCACGCCCCGCGCGCCTCCCTCGTAGGCCAGGAGGACCGTGGCGTAGTCCTCCGTGTGGATGGGCTGCTCCACGTAGTCCTCGGGGGTCAGTTCCTTGCCGGCAAAGGTGTCTATGGGCCTGGTGGGCTTTTTCCGCACAGGGATGAAGGTGCGGAAGTCGGCCAGGACCGCCTCTACCCGCAGGCCGGTGATGAAGGAGGTCAGGTCCAGCCAGTGGGTCCCGATGTCGGCCACAGCCCGCAGGCTGCCGCCCAGTTCGGGTTCCAGCCGCCAGTTCCAGTCGGTGTCGTAGAAAAGCCAGTCCTGGAGGTAGGAGCCACGGATGATGTAGACCTTCCCCAGGTCACCCCGGGCCACCCGCGCCCGCGCTTCCTGGCACAGGGGGTAGAAGCGGATGTTGTAGTTGACGGCATGGACGATGCCCGCTTCCTGGGCCAGCCGCAGGAGTTCCGCCGATTCCCGCGAGTTCATGGCCAGGGGCTTCTCGCAGACGACGTGCTTGCCAGCGGCGATAGCGGCTTTGGCCATGGGGTAGTGCAGGTAGTTAGGGGTGGTGATGTGGACCACGTCCACCTGGGAGTCGGCAATGACTTTCTCCCAGGTCTCGTAGACCCTGGGGAGGTTGAGAGCGCGGGCCTTGGGCACGGCCCGTTCGGGGCTGGAGCCGGCGATCCCCACCACCTCCACGCCCAACCGCCGCAGCGCCTCCACATGGGCGGGACCGATGAACCCCGTCCCGATCACTGCCGCTCGGATCCGATCTGCCATGGGCCACCTCCTTTCTCCCGGTTTGCCCTTGCGATTGCGGTTCAGGGTCTCTGTGGGTGGCGTGTGCCAGGGACAGCACACGCGGCAACCCTCGCCCCCCTCCTGCCGCCTGTGGGGGCTTCCCTGAGGTGCAGGCGAGGCCTGCGCCGGAAAGCAGGCCCGGCCTTGCCAAGGCCGGGCCTTATGCCTTCTGAGCCCTCTCCGCGAGGCGGGCCTTGAAGTCCTCCAGGATGCGCTCCGTCTGGGTGGCACCAATGCGGGTGACGCCGACGGCGATGACCTCCAAGGCGGCGTCCAGGCTGCGCACACCGTGGGCGGCCTTGACGCCCATATGAGGGCCCACGGTGGCGCGCATCAGTTTCAGGTCCTCCAGGGTCGCGCCGGTGGGGGCGAAGCCAGTGGAGGTCTTCACGTAGTGTGCGCCGGCCTCCTCGGCCAGTTTGCAGGCCCGGACCTTCTCCTCGTTCGTCAGGTAGTGGTTCTCCAGGATGACCTTGACGATGGCCTTCCCTGCGGCTGCCTCCACCACAGCGCGGATCTCGTCCCGCACGTAGTCATCGCGGCCCGAACGGAGGGCGCCGATGTTGATGACCATGTCCAGTTCCTCGGCCCCGTTGGCGATGGCCTCCCTGGCCTCAAAGACCTTGGTGGCCGTGGTATTGCCACCGTGGGGGAAGCCGATCACGGTGCCCACCTTCACGTCCGAGCCCCGGAGCACCTGTGCGGCAAGGGCGACGTGGCAAGGCTTCACGCAGACGGAGGCCACGTGGTACCTGGCCGCCAGCTGGCAGCCGGCGATCACGTCCTCGTCCGTCAGTTCGGGCCTGAGGAGGGAATGGTCAATGGTCTTGGCCAGTTGCTCCAGGGTGAGGGTCTCCACATCCAGTTTGGGGATCATCGTGCCTCCTTTCCTGACCTCACGGTCCGTCCCCGGTGTGCCCATTGCCCCCGAACCCTTCCCCGCGCGGGGGCCTGGGGTAGGGGTATCAGGGGCAGGCCCCGTGCCTGCCGGTGCCACGCTGAAAGCGCGACCTGCTGGCTGGTGGGAGCCTACCACATTGCGACGGATCAGGCCAGCCGGGCCCCTGTGGTCCGGTCAAAGACGTAAATGCGCTCTGGATCCAGGGCCATGTACACCGTATCCCTGTGCCTAAGGGGGAAGTCAAGGTGCGTCTCCCGATCACCCCGCACGCGCAGGATATGGCTGTCAAAGCGCAGGTCCACGATGATCTCGTGGCCCTGGGGTTCCGTGACGTAGACCTCCACGGGCACAGCCCCGGGCTGGGGCGTTGGGCTCAGGCGGATGGTCTCAGGGCGCGCCCCCAGGAGCACCCGCTGCGGTGGGGCGGCGGCGAAGAGCCGGGCGCTCTTGGCCGGTGGGAGCGCCGCCCGCAGGCCCTCCCGCGTCAGCACGGCCTGGTCTCCTTCGCGCGAGAGGGTGCACTCAATGAAGTTCATGGGCGGGCTGCCGATGAAGCCGGCCACGAAGCGGTTGGCCGGGTCGTTGTAGATCTCCTCCGGAGTGCCCACCTGCTGCACACGCCCCTCGTTGAGGACGATGAGGCGGGAGCCCATCCCCTGGGCCTCCACCTGGTCGTGGGTCACGTAGAGGGTGGTCACGCCCAGGTCGCTGTGGAGTTTCTTGAAGCCGGAGCGGGCCTGGATGCGCAGTTTGGCATCCAGGCCGCCGAAGGGCTCGTCCAGGAGGAACAGGGTCGGCCGCCGGACGAGGGCGCGTCCCAGGGCCACGCGCTGCTGCTGGCCGCCGCTCAGTTGCTTCGGGTACCGGTCCAGGAATTCGGTCATCTCCAGCATCTCGGCCACTTCCTGGACCCGTTTGGCGATCTCCACCTTGGGGTAGCCCACCGCCTCCAGGGGGAAGGACCAGTTCTCCCGGACCGTCATGTGCTCGTAGAGGGCGCGGGACTGGTAGACCATGGCGATGTCCCGGTCTCGGGGGTGGACGTCGTTGAGCCGGCGTCCGTTGAGGCGGATCTCCCCTCTCGCCAAGGGGGCCCAGCCGGCGATGGCCCGCAGGACCGTGGTCTTGCCGGAGCCCGAAGGCCCCACGATGACGGCCAGTTCGCCCTTCTCCACGGAGAAGGTCACCTCACGGATGGCGTCTTTGTTGCCGTAGCGTACCTGCACATCCACCAGTTCTACGTAGGACACTGTCTTCCTCTCCCCTTGCCCGAATTAGAGAAGCCGCGCCTCCGTCTTCGCATCAAAGACGTGGATGCGGTGCTGGCGCAGGTCCAGTTCCACCCTCTGGTCGCTCACCAGTTCCGTGACGACGCCCCTTGCGTCCATGCGCGCCTTCCAGAGGATGTCCGGCGGCAGGTGCAGGCTGACGATCACCTCGTTGCCCTGCGGCTCCAACACGAAGACACGGGCATGCAGGCGGCCGTTGGGCTCGTCCGAACAGATCGGGACCACCTGCACGTCCTCCGGGCGCACGCCGAGGATGACCTCCTGACCGTCCCCCGCCAGGAGGCGGGCCGCCAGGTCGGGGCGCAGGGCCAGGCGCAGCTCCCCGCTCGTCAGGAACGTCTGGCCCCCATCCCGCCGCACAGTACACCGCAGGAAGTTCATGGGCGGCGTGCCCACGAACCCGGCCACGAAGAGGTTGACCGGCTTGTCGTAGACCTCCTGGGGGGAGCCGATCTGCTGGATGCGCCCTCCGTTCATGATGACGATCTTGTCGGCCAGGCTCTGAGCCTCCTCCTGGTTGTGGGTGACGTAGATGGTGGTGATGCCGGTCTCCCGCTGGATGCGCTTGAGGACAGCGCGGGTCTCCACCTGCAGGCGGGCGTCCAGGCTGTTGAGGGGTTCGTCCAGGAGCCACAGGCGGGGCTTGCGGATGAGGGCCCGCCCGATGGCCACCCGCTGTGCCTGCCCCGCGCTGAGAGAGCGGGGGTAGCGGTCCAGGAGGTCGTGCATCTGGAGGAGGTTGGCCATCTCCTCAATGCGCTGCTCCATCTCCGCCTTGGGGACCCGCAACGCCTTGAGGGGGAAGGCCCAGTGCTCGCGCACGGTCATGTGGGGGTAGAGGGCGTAGGACTGGAAGACCATGGCGATGTCGCGCTCGCCGGGGTAGAGGTCGTTCACCACTTCGTTGTCAATGAGGATGCGGCCGGACTGCGGGCGCACCAACCCTGCCACCGAGCGCAGCGTGCTCGTCTTGCCGCAGCCGGAGGGGCCCAGGAAGACGCACAGTTCGCCGTCCTCCACCCGCAGGCTGACGTCGTTCACGGCGTGGGTGTCGCCGTACCACACGTGCAGGCTCTCAATCACCAACGTAGACATGGTCCAACCTCAGCGCAAGCGTCCGAAACTCATGCCGCGGATCAACTGGTTGCGGAGGAAGATGGTGATGACGATCACCGGCAGCACCAGCATGCTGGCCGCCGCGCTGATCTCCCCCCAGTTCACGCCGATGGCCGACTGGAACTTGGCCAGGGCCACCGGGCCGGTGGTGGCCGAGCGGGTGGTCAGCACGAAGGCCAGCAGGAATTCGTTGATGGACTGGATGATGCAGAAGAGGGCCGTGGTGGCCAGGCCAGGGACGACCATGGGCAGCGAGACCTTGGTGAACACCTCCCACGGCGAGTAGCCGTCCATCATCGCCGCCTCTTCCAGTTCGCGGGGGATCTCGTCAAAGAACCCCTTGAGGAGCCAGACGGCGAAGGAGATGTTGAAGATGGAGTAGACGGCGATGAGGGCGGTCCGGGTGTCAATGAGTTTCACGGCGGAGAAGATGAGGAAGAAGGGGACGATGACCGCTACAGGCGGGAGCATGCGCAGGCTGAGGATCCAGAAGAGGACGTTGTCGCTCCGCTTGAACTGGTAGCGGGAGAAGCCATAGGCGGTCAGGCACCCCAGGACCAGCGAGAACGCGGTGCTCACGAGGGCGACGACGATGCTGTTCTCCAGGCTGCGCATGAACTCCGAGCCCCAGACCGCCCTGTAGTTGGCCAGGGTGGGCTGGAAGACGAACTTGGGCGGGATGGCGAAGGTGTCCACCCGCGTCTTGAAGGAGGTCATGAACATCCACAGGAACGGGGCGGCGAAGGCAAAGGTGATGAACAGGATGGGCAGATACCACAGGTATTTGCGCCAGGTTTCCCGATGGCTGACCATGGTGGACCCTTGCTCCTATACGTTGGTCTGCGCGCCGGGGCGCGTGGTGAGGGCCTGGATCAGGATGGTGGCCAGGACGTTGACGATGATGACCATGATCCAGGAGAGGGCGGCGGCCTTGCCCACCTGGAAGTAGGTGAAGCCGATCTTGTAGGCCATGACGGAGAGGTTCTGGGTGTAGTCACCAGGCCCGCCGCCGGTCATGATGTAGATGCTGTCAAAGAGTTTGATGACGTCAATGGTGCGGAAGAGCAGGGCGAGCAGCAAGGGGAACTTGAGGTAAGGCAGCGTGATGCGGCGGAACTGCATCCACCAGGAGGCCCGGTCCAGGGTGGCGATCTCGTACAGTTCCGGGGGCACCGTCTGCAGCCCTGCCAGGATCAGGAGGACGACGAAGGGCGTCCACTGCCAGATGTCCACGATGAGGATGGAGATCAGGGCCGGGTTGGGCTCTATGAGCCAGCGCACGGCCGGGAGGCCCACCAGGCCGATGAGGTAGTTGATGACCCCGAAGGTGGTCTCAAACATGAAGCGCCAGAAGTAGCCCATCACCAGGGGCGAGACCATCATGGGGATGTAGACGATGAGGCGGAACACGCCCAGGCCTGGCAGGTGCCGGTTGAAGACCAGAGCGATCACCACACCCAGGAAGATCTCCAGCGTGACGCCGACGAAGACGAAGATCAGGGTGACCAACAGGGCATGGTGGAAGGTGGGGTCCTTCAGCAGCGTGGCGTAGTTCTCCACCCCGATGAAGCGGGTCTTCTGGCCCGGCACCATGTGGAAGAACGAAACCCCCAGCGAGTAGAAGAGGGGGAAGATGGTCAGGATCAGGAGGTAGATGATGGTGGGCAGGAACAGCAATCTGGGGAACAGGCGCACCTGCCGCGCGAAGCGGGAGCGCGCGATGACAACCGTCCCCGTCTCCAAGGAAGTTGCAGGCGTATCCATGAGAACCTTCCGCTCCCCCTTGAATGGAATGCCCACGCCCTGCCCTGCGGCTCGCCGCCCCCCGCACAGGCGCGGGCTCTTTGCGGGATGGTTGAAAGCCCATGCCCGCGGGTGGCTTCCCGGCGCGGTGGGCGCTTGCGCCGGGAAGCCACCCGGACCGGCAGGTCAGGAGCCCTGTGCCGACAACCGCCCCGATGCTAGCACTTCTTGGGGTTCTCGGGGCTGGTGTCGTACACGACCTGGTGCGCGAGGGCGCAGTCGTTGAGGGCCTTCTCCGGGTCCTTGACCCCGATGTAGCCGAGGTTGAGTTCGCGCTGCATGATGTCCAGCAACTCAGCGTAGGAGGCGTTGTTCCAGAAGTCGCGGACCATGGGGATGGACTCGATGAAGACCCTCTGCCACGGGCTCAGGCCAGCCGCGTAGTCCTTGAGGTCCTTGCGGGCGGAGACGAAGCCGGCGCCCGGCGTGTCCACCAGGGCCTTGGCTGTGTCGTAGGAGTAGAGCCACTGGAGGTACTTCCAGGCGGCCTGCTTCTTCGCCGAGTACGCGTTGATGCCGGAACCCTGGCTGCCGAACATGGCGAACTGGCCGCCCTTGCCGGCGGGCGATGGGGCGAAGCCGATCTTGCCCACCACGGCGGAGGAGTTGGGGTCGTCGGCGATGCCGCCGAAGAGGGGCGCCCAGTTCAGGGCCATGGCCGTCTGCCCCTGCAGGATGGCTGCCAGACGCTCGTCAATGGTCCAGTTGCCGCTGGCCGGGTCCACCGTCTTGTCCTTGAGCATCATGTCGCTCATGAACTGGAGGGCCTCAATGGCCTGAGGACCATTGATATGCCCGTCAGCCTTCCAGCAGACGTCGTCCCACAGGGAGCCGCCGAAGGACCACATCAGCGGGCAGTAGTCCACGGAGATGTAGTCGCCCAGCCGGCTGCCCTCCCAGGCCCAGCCAAACATGCCACCCTTGGTCAGGCTCTTGGCCATCTCGCGGACCTCTTCCCAGGTAGCCGGTGGCGTGCTGATGAGGTCCTTGCGGTACCACAGAACCTGGCAGTTGAGGCTCCAGGGCAGTCCGTAGATGGGGGTGTCTTTGAAGGCATCCCACTTGCCGGCCACCAGTTCCGCCTGGGTGGTGGGGTACTTGCCGATGCGGTAGGTGATCTCCGGGAAGAAGTCGTCAAAGTGGATGGCGGCGTCGGAACTGTTGAGGTACTCCGGCGTGTCCAGGCGCTCCAGGGCGCCGGCGGCCACGAACCCCCCGATCCACTGGCTGTCGTAGTGGTAGATGTCGTACTCGGCGCTCTTGGCGTTCACCAACTGTTTGACCCGCTGCTCCAGGAAGGTGTACGGCGTCTGGTCAATGACGACCTTGATGCCGGTGGCTGGCGTGAAGGTCTCATCGGCCAGTTTCTGTTCGTACTGGGTCTGGGGCCAGTTCAGGGCCAGGATGCGCAGGGTCTCCTGGGGCTGCGCCTTGGTAGGCGGGGGCACTGGCGTGGGGGTCGGCGCAGCCTCCTTGGGGGCCGGGGTTGGGGTGGCCGCGGGGGCACAGGAAGCCAGCGCGGCTGCACCGGCAGCCAGGGTGCCGAACTTCAGGAACTCACGGCGGCTCAGTTTGCGGTTCATGGACTCCTCTCTCCTTTCTCTGTGAGTGGTCCCTCATCTGCGAGGTTCCGGGCACGGCCTTCGGCTCTGTCCGTGATCTACGGGCGCTGCATCACGCGATGGACATCACCTCCTTTCTGCCAGGCACGCGGTGCTCCGGGGGCAGGCCAGCCTGCCCCACCCGGCAACCCGGTTGTGAGCCGAGAAAGGTGATCTCCCAACCGAGGACTTAGAGCCTGAGGAAACCGACAGTGGCCGGAGGAAGGATAGGTGGTTCCAGAGGGGAGGGAGAGCATCCCCCTGAGCGATGTCCCGGCAGCCCTGCCCCGGAGAGGAAGGGCCGCAGCGCGTTCCCCAGTGGCCGGGTCGGCCTTGTCCAGGAGTTCCCCCAAGGGAGAAAGCACGATGCCCTACCTTGTCTGCGCCGTTGCCGATAGCGAACTCCTGCGCCGGGCGATCCCCAGAAGCCCCGGCATCCTGTGCAGGGTGCGATCGGCGGCCTGGCCCCCTCGCCCCTCAGCAGCGGTGCTCACGCGGAAGCAATGGCAGGGCAGGGGAGATTCGATAATCGATTGCGTTGCCATTATACACGGGGGCTGGAGTTTTGTCAAATGAACCGCCCCGCCGCCCAGGGCTGCCCCATCATGGAACTCTGACGGCCTTCTGGCGCGGCAGACCGTAGGGCACGCCAGGGGGCGTGCCCTACCATTCGTCAACAACCGATGTGGCGCAGCACCGGGCTTGATGCAATTCTGGTTGCGCTATCTTGACAAAACTTCTTTCCCATGCCATACTTCTGCCTGGAGCGGTACGGCTGACCACCAGGAAAGGAGGAAGGGACATGGGATTTCCAAGTGACCGCCGGGGGTTGTTCTGGGTCCTGGCAGGGGTGGCCATCCTGGCCCTGGTGCTGGCGGGGTGTCAGCCCCGGGGGACGCCGGTGACCATGCCAGCCACGACGGAGCCGCCCACGCCCCAACCGACCGCGCCAGAGGCGGTGACCCTCCTCTGGGGGTTCTGGGGCAGCCCTGAGGAGAAGGCCACCCACGAGCGTGTGGCCGAGGCCTTTATGAAGGAACACCCCAACATCAAGATCACCTACTTCCACGAGCCCTGGGACACCTACTTTGAGAAACTCAACACCCGCTGGGCCGCCGGCGACTACGCCAGCATCCCCGATGTCTTCTTCCTCTGGCCCACTCCGGCCTACGCCGCCAGGGGGGTCCTGGAGAACCTGGAGCCGTGGATCGCCAGGAGCGGCTACAATGTGGACGACTACTGGCCCTTCCTGCTGGACTCCGCTCGGTACCAGGGGGACATCTACGGCCTGCCGCGGGACATTGAGGCCCACGTCCTCTACTACAACAAGAAGATCTTTGACGAAGCCGGCGTGCCCTACCCCTCCGATGAGTGGACCTGGGACGACCTCCTCGCTGCGGCCGAGAAACTGACCGTGCGGGATGCAGGCGGGCGTGTCACCCGGTACGCCCTGGGGATGGAGGGGGGCAAGTGGCCCCAGTGGGTCGGGCAGGCCGGCGGACAGGTCCTGGACGACCTGGTCAACCCCTCCAGGTGCACCCTGGACACCCCCCAGGCGATGCGGGGCCTGAAGTTCTTCGCCGACCTCATGGACAAGGGGTACGCCATCCGCGCCGCGACCCTGAACCAGCAGGGAGGTGATGCCGCGGTCTTCCAGGCGGGCCTGGTGGCGATGATCATCCAGAACCCCTCCCGCGTCTCCACTTTCAACGCCATCCCCGACCTGGAGTACGACGTGGCGGCGGTGCCCATCCCCAAGGACGGGCAGCGCTGGAACCCCAACGGCGGCGCGGCCTGGGTCATGAGTGCTCACTCCCAGCACAAGGAAGAGGCCTGGCTCTTCCTCCAGTGGCTCCAGAGCAAGGGCGGCGGCCAGTCCCTCTACACCAGGGCTGGCGAGATCTTCCCCGCGCTGCGCTCGGTGGCCGATTCGCCAGAGTTCCTGAACCTGGGCAGGCCGGCCAACCGCCGAGCCTTCCTCATCGCTGGGGAGGCGGCCAAGCCCGGGGCCTTCGCCTACTTCCCCGAGTGGGACGAACTGAGCGGCTCCATCATTGAGCCTCAGTTGGAGCGCATCTGGGCCGGCGAAGCAACCCCTGAAGAGGTGGTCCCTGGCCTCTGCCAGGCGGTGAACGAGTTCCTGAAGCAGAAGGGGTATCCCAAGTAAGGCGGACCCAGTCCCTCCTGCAGGCGAGATCTGGAACCGCCTTCCAGGTGCCCACACGCAGCCCCACCCTTCCTGCCTCCGGCGGGCAGGTTGGGGTTGCCCTCCTGCCGCAGACTGTGGTGCCGGCCGCGCGCCCTTGACAG
>JBMFPD010000023.1:0-19075 GCA_049969295.1 Anaerolineae bacterium
CCCATGCCTGGCCGCAGTGCCACCGGGATGCGGGACCTGTCGGCCGCATCCAGGAGGCCGGCGATGAGGGCATAGCCGCCGCTGGGAGTATCCGCCGGGAGGCGCAGCGTGTGCTCGGTGCACACCTCCTCCCCGGCAACCCACTCTGCGAAGGGGTGGTCTGGCGCCCCCAGGGGACTCTCTTCGGCGTACCACAACCTCCCCTCCCCGTCCAGCACCTGGAGGAACAGGATGGGCGTCCCTCTGGGGGAGGCCGCGTTCTCCCGCTGCCACAGGAGGGCCAGGCGCACCACCTCCCCCGGCGCGGGCTCCGTCGTGGTCAGGCGGAAGTCCAGGAGGCGGACCCCGGTGGCGAAACGCGCCCCGTAGGGGATGCCGTGCCCTGTCGGTGCGGGGCGACGGTCCGGCTGGGTGAGGGTGACGGTGCCGACCGCTGGCTCCATCTGGCCCTTCTCGTCAGGCAGGGGGGTGAGGTCTTCCCGTGCGTAGACGGCCAGGCGGAGGGTGTAGGTCCCCGGGGGCGTGCCCACGGGGAGGTCCAGACGCAGGGCATGGGGCACTGTCTCCCCCAGCGGCCACAGGTGCGGGCCGTAGAGGGGGCCGGCAGGCACCTCGTCCGTCTGGGCGATGCGGTGGCCCGCGCGGTCGTAGAGGCGGAGGCTGACGGCCCACTCCGAAGGGATGGGACCGACCTTCTGCCAGGCCAGGGAAACCCAGATGCGCCTCTCCCCGTCCTCCTTGGGCCGGGCGGAGAGCCTTGTCAGACGCAGCGCCCCGCCGAAGAGGGGACCCTCGCCCTCCGCCGGCCCCCCTCGCCAGAGGCGGCTCAGATACCCCTGCACCCGTAGGTTGCTCTCCCCTGTGAAGACCTGGTCGTCAAAGTGGATGCCCATCTCCTCCAACCCCTTGCGGATGAGGCCCTGGGGGTCGGTGACGGTGTCGTAGCAGCGGTAGACCCAGACCCTGGGATGCCGGCGGAAGACCTCCTCCAGCGCGGCACGCGCTTCCTCTGCGGACATGGGGTAGAAATCGGAGCGGGGGTCGCCCCAGCCCAGGGTGGGGGAGCCGCCGATGCTCCCCGTCTGCAGGAAGACCCAGCCGCTCGGCTCCAGGGGGACCTGGAGGTAGTCCACCAGGCGCCCGCGCCAGGCCACAGGCTCGCGTCGGTAGACCTCCAGGGCCGTGTAGACGTACCCGGCGTTGACCAGCACGGCGTCGCCCGGCCGCAGATGGCTTTCCAGGTAGCGCACGGCGGCGCGGTGGTCATCGGCGCGGTATGCAGGCAGGGTCTCAAAGCGCCAGGCTGACCAGCCGTAGCCGCCCAGCAGGAAGAGGAAAGCCGCGGCCCAGGCCCACTGGCTCTTCTGGCGCAGGCGGCCCAGCCCGGCCGCCAGGAGGATGGAGAAGGGCGGCGCGTAGGTGAAGAGATAACGAGGGTGGAAGAGGGGGGTGGCGTAGGAGGCCAGGTAGATGGCTGCCAGAGGAAGGGCTACGTATCCGCCCAGGAAGAGGGCGATGTTCCCCTTCCTTTCCCGGACGAGCGCGGCGATGCCCAGGGCTACGAGCAGCGCCGTCGCGAGGAGCCAGGGCCAGGAGAGGCGCGGGGGCAGCGACTGTCCCACACTGAGGGCGTTCCACGACTCCAGGAGGACCTGCGGCAGGGGGGTGAAGGACCGCCAGGGGGGCACCGGCGGGGTGGTGGCCTGGCGGAAGGCAACCGGCAGCCAAGGTCCGAAGAGGGCCAGGGCGGCCACCTGCGCGGCGCACCAGGAGAGGACCAACCGGGTTCTCTGAGGAGGCGTGTGCCCTGCCCGCCACGCCGCAGCCAGCCCCCACAGGCCCAGGAAGGCCAGGAGGAAGGCGAAGTAGTAGAGGGTGTAGAGGCCCAGGGCGGCCAGGAGGGCGTACGCCGCAAGCCAACGGAGGCCCAGGTGCCCCGGGCGGGCGCGCACCTCCCGCAGCCAGCGCCAGAGGAGCAAGCCCGCCCCCAGGCCCAGGCACGCGCCCAGAGTGTACATGCGGACTTCCTGGCTGTACCAGAGGTGGTACGGGGAGAGGGCGGCGAGGAGGCCCGCCAGGAGGGACACCGTGCCCTGGCCTGTCAGGTCCCGGGCCAGGCGGTACACCAGGGCCACCGCGAGGACGCCGAAGAAGAGGGAGAAGAAGGCTGCGGCGAACTCGCCTGTGCCAGCGGCGGCGAGCCAGACGTGTTGCAGGTAGTAGTAGAGGGGCGGATGGATATCGCCCGCGGTGTGGGCCGTGAGGCGCGCCCAATCCTCCCGGGCGATGAAGAGGGTGACGGTCTCATCGTACCAGAGGCTATCAGCCCCCAGGCGCCAGAGGCGCAGGGCCAGGGCAACGAGGAGGACGCCGAAGCAGGAGGCTCGCTCTCCGGTCTTGGTGGACATCCGGCTTTGCACCCCAGGATGGGATCGGGCCGCACCAGGACCCCACTATAGCACAGGGCTCTGGGCAGCGCAACCGGGGCAGGAGCCCCCTTCACCCCAGGAGGGCGCGGGCGGCCTCCACGACGGCCTCCACCGGGATGGCCGCCATGCAGGGGTGGCCCTGGAGGTCTTCGGAGCGGTAGTCCAGCCGGTTGCAGGGGGCGCAGGGGAGGGGGCTTTCCACCACCCTGTAGGCCGCCGGGTCACCCCAGGGGCCGAAGGTCCGCACGTCCACCGGGCCGTAGAGGTGGACCGTGCGCGCTCCGACCGCCTGGGCCAGTTTCAGGGGGCCGGAGTCGGAGCCGAGCACGAGGCGCGCCCGCGCGAAGAGGGCGGCCAGGTCCCCCAGGCCCGTCTTCCCGGCCAGGACCCGCGCCGCATGCCGCATGTGCGCAGCCACCTTCCAGGCCAGGTCCAGTTCGTCGGAGCCCCCCGTGAGGACGATGGGGGCGCCGGTCGCCCCGGCCAGGGCATCGGCCACCTCTGCCCAGCGTTCCGGGGGCCAGGTCTTCACCGGCGCGCCTGCCCCGGGGTGGATGCAGATGGGCGGGCGGTTGTCTGGGAACAGGGCGCGGGCACGCGCCACCGCCTCGGGCGGAGGAGTGAACTCCAGGGGGATGGCCTTCGGGTCCGTGGGGGTGTCCTCCTCCCCTGTGAGGGCCTGGACCAGGGCCAGGTTCTGGAGGACCTCGTGGCGTCCCCCCACGTAGGGCAGGGAGGCTGTCAGGAACGGCCTGGTAGAGGGCACGTCGTACCCGAGGACCCTGGGGATCCCTGCCCAGCGCGCCAGCCAGGCCCCCCACCAGTGGTCAAAGCGCAGGACGACCGCGGCGTCGTAGCGGCCCGGGCGCAGGTCCCTGGCGGCGCGGAGGAGGAGCGCGTAGGGCTGCCAGAGCGCCCTCTTTGGCCCGCGGGTGAAGCCGGGGAAGGGGAGGGTCCGCACCCCGTCCAGGTGGGGGTTCGCGTCCCACACCGCTTTCCCCCAGGGGCCGACCAGGGCTGTGAGGTGCGCGCCGGGCAGGCGGGTCCGCAGGTGGCGCAGGGCTGGGGTGGCGAAGAGGAGGTCGCCCAGGTGGTCCGGCCGGATGAGGAGGAGGCGCGGCTGCTCCGGAAGTGGGTGCAGGGGGGCCTGGGGCAGGCGGGAGGTCCAGGCCAGAGCCACGGCCCGCAACATGGCCAGGCGCAGGCGGTCCCGAAGCGTGTTCATCCCCGGCCCCGCTCCTGCGCAGCCTCCCAGAGGGCCTCTTCCAGGCAGGGCACGAGGGCTGCCCAGTCGTAGCGGGCGGCGGCGAAGGCCTGGGCCGCAGCCCCGAGGGCCTGGCGCCGGGGGGCATCCTCCAGGAGGGCCAGCACCGCCTCGGCGAAGGCGCTGGGCGTATCCGCGACGAGGAGGTGCTCCCCTGGGCGCAGAGGGAAGCCCTCGCACCCCAGGGAGGTGGAGACAATGGCCCTGGCCATAGCCATGGCCTCCAGGACCTTGAGGCGCGTCCCGCCGCCGATGCGCAGGGGGATGACGTAGACCGCCGCGTGGGCGATGTAGGGGCGCACGTCCGGCACGAAGCCGGTCACGGTGACGGTGGGATCGCCCCTCAAGGGGCTCAAGCGAGGGTGGGGCCGCTGGCCGACCACGTAGAACTGCGCTTCGGGAGCCCTGTCCCGGATGAGGGGCCAGACCTCCTGCCAGAACCACAGCACCCCATCCACGTTGGGGCGGAAGTCCATCTTGCCGGTGAAGACCAGGGCCGGTTGTCGCAGAGGGGGGAAGTCCGGGGGTGTGGTGTAAGTTCGGTAGGCTTCCACGTCCACCCCGTTGGGGACCACAAGGGGCCGCAGGCCCGGGACCAGGCGCTGCAGGGCCCGGGCGTCTGCCTCGGAGACGGCGATCACCCGGTCCGCCAGGCGGCAGGTGAGGGCCTCGTAGCGGCGCAACTTCCGCCATTGCACGAAGGAGTAGGCAGCAGCGAGCCACCGGCGGGGGTGGCGGCGGTCGGTGGCGAAGGCGCGCTGCTGGAGGAGGTACTCGGCGTTGTGATCGTCAAAGACGACGGCTGGCCCTCCCTCCTGGCGCGCGTCCACCACCTGCTGGAGGTAGCGAGCCATCTCAATCCCCTCCACCTCCACCACGTCGAAGGTTTCCCGGGCCAGCCATGCTGCCAGGCGGCGGTGGAAGGCGGGGGAGGCGAGGCGCAGGGCCATGTCCGGCAGGGGGGAGGTCAGGGTGGTCCAGGCCCGCTCCAGGAGGCCCCGCTCTGGCTGCGGCTCTCCCTCCACGGCCTCGCACAGGTCGCGCAGGGGGCCCAGGTCGGTTGCGTCCAGGGGCTGGGCCAGGAAGGAGCAGAGGGAAACCCTGTGCCGCCGCGCCAGGTGCACGAGGAGGTGGTAGTTGCGGATGCTGGTCCCCTGGTGAGGAGGGTAGGGGAGCTGTGGTGTGAGGAAGAGGACCTTCAGGCGGTCTCCTGGCCAACGCATGGGCGAGTCCCCTGTGCCGCCTGGGGAAGCCGTCACCCGCCGTTGGCCACGCGGCGGTAGACGTCCAGGGTCTGCCTGGCCGTTTTGTCCCAGGAGAAGGACTGGGCGCGCTTGAGCCCTCGCTCAATGCACTGGCGGCGCAGGTCCTCGTCGGTGAGGAGCCGCCACATGGCCACGGTGATTTCGTCCACGCTGTTGGGGTCCACCAGGAGGCCGGCATCGCCCACCACCTCCGGCAGGGAGGAGACGTTGGAGACGATGACGGGCGTGCCGCAGGCCATGGCCTCCAGGGGGGGCAGGCCGAACCCCTCGTAGTACGAGGGCTGCACCAGCATCTGGGCGGCGTTGTACAGGTAGAGCAGGTCCTCGCTGGAGACCCGTCCGAGGAAGATGCAGTGCTCTTCCAGGTGGAGGGCCTGCACCAGGGCGAAGACGTCCTCAAAGAGCCACCCCCTGCTTCCGGCGAAGACCAGTTTCACGTCCTGCTTGTAGTGGTCCAGGAACTGGCGGTAGGCGCGCAGGAGGGTCTGGACGTTCTTGCGCGGCTCAATGGTGCTCACGAACAGGATGAAGGCCTCGGGGATGGGGTAGCGGGCCTGGGCGCGCTGCAGGGCCTCCCTGCGGTCCAAGGGCCGGAAGAGGGGGTTGGCCGCCTCGTAGATGACGGTGACCTTGTTCTCCGGCACGCCCAGGCGCTCCATGATGTCCCGCCGGGTGGCCTCCGAGACGGCGATGATATGGTTGGTCCGCCGCACGGCCTGGTCAATCTGGCCGTAGTAGCGGGCGCTTTCCTTGGTGAGGAAGTGGGGGTAGAGGAGGAAGGCCAGGTCGTGGATGGTGATGACCGACTTGCAGTTGCGGCGGAAGGGTGGGATGAAATCGGGGCTGTGCAGCACGTCCAGCCGCAAGCCCCGGATTTCCAGAGGAAGGGTCCATTGCTCCAGGCGGTGGTGGCTGGGGGTCCACAGGGAGACGCGCCGGAAGCGCTCGTCCTCCACGAGCGTACGGCGGTCTTTGCGGCTCTGCAATACGATGAACTCGCAGCCCTCCTGGGCGACTCTGGCAAGGGCTTCCAGTAGGCGTCGGATGTACTGGCTGATGCCAGCCTGGCTGTAGTAGACCAGGCGGGCGTCAATCCCCACGCGCATGCTGTGGTCCGCCTCCCGGTACAGGCCGGATGAAAAAGCCCCCCACTGGACCAGGTCCTCTCGGCAGGGGGCAGCGACGACCCAGAAGCAACCTTCAATATACCACCATTGCCCCCAGGCGTCAAATGGGCACCAGGGGCGGGCAGGGTCCGAGATTTGCGCGCTTCCCCATCGTGTGGTAAAATTAAACCGACCGGTCGGTCTGATTTTGAGGAGGGAGGCAATGCACCTGCAACGGCGAGGCGAGGAGACCCGCAACCGCATCCTCCGGGCGGCGGAGGAGGGGTTCGCCCAGAACGGCTACGAGGCAACGGGCGTGGCGGAGATCTGCCAGCGCGCCCACCTGAGCAAGGGGGCCTTCTACCACCACTTCCCCAGCAAGCAGGCCGTCTTCCTGGCGCTCCTGGACCGGTGGCTGGACGACCTGGAAACCCACCTGCAGGACCTGCGGGCCCAGGCCGCCTCGGCCCCGGAGGCCCTGATGCAGATGGCCGATGTGGCCCGGGAGGTCTTCCACGCCGCCCGGGGCCGCCTCCCGGTCTTTCTGGAGTTCCTGAACAAGGCAGCGCGCGACCCGCGCGTCTGGCAGGCGACCATCACCCCCTACCGGCGCTACCGGGCCTTCTTCGCCGGCCTGCTGGAGGCCGGCATGGCCGAGGGAAGCCTCCGCCGCGTGGACGCGGAAGCGGCGGCCAACGCCTTCCTCTCCCTCGCCGTTGGGCTGGTGCTGCAGGGGGTGGTGGACCCCGACGGGGCGGACTGGGGCGATATCGCCCGGGAGAGCGTGCGCCTGTTCCTGGATGGGCTCCGACGGCCGGAGGCCCGGGCGGTCGGACAGTGACCCTTTGGAGGCCAGGCGCCTCATCTGGAGGGAGGAGAGCGATGGGGACAACCCGTGTGGAGATCGGATTGCCGCCCGTGTCCGTCATCATCGCGGCCTACAATGAGCAGGCCTACATCGGTTCCACGGTCGCTTCCATCCTGGAGAGCGGCTTTCCCTGCGAACTCCTCGTCGTGGACGACGGCTCCACGGACTGCACGCCCCAGATCCTGGAGGCGTTTGGGGAGCGGGTGCGCGTCCTGCGGCACCCGGTCAACCGGGGCAAGGGGGCGGCCATGGCCTCGGGGCTGAGGGCTGCCACCGGCGAGATCGTGGTCTTCTGCGACGCCCACCTCCTGGGGCTCCGGCGGGACCACCTCCTCTCCCTGGTCCTGCCGCTGGTCCACGGCCCGGCCAGGGCTGTCCTGGGGGTGAGCGTCCCGGGGCAGGCCCCTCTCCTGCACATCATCCCCTACCCTGTGCTGACAGGACAGCGGGCCTACTTCCGGGAAGACCTGATGCCGCTGGTGGACGAGATGGAAGGCCTGGGGTACGGGGTGGAGACGTTCCTCTTCGCCCGCTTCCCCCGCGAGAAGACCGCTGTGGTGCTCTTGCCGGGCCTCATCCATCTGGAGAAGCCGCAGACCTCGTCACCATCTGCTGCTGCGGCTGGGTACCTGAGGGAATCTCTGGAGATCGCCGAGACGCTGGCCCGGGTCCAGGGGCTGGCTCCAGCGCGCCTCACCATGTGGAGCCGGAAGGCCTCGGCCTTCCTGGCGCGGCGCTCCGGGACGAGGGCACCCTCTTCGGATGCCTGGCCGCACCCCGATTCCGGGGCCCGCTCCACACCGTCCCAGGCCCTGCAGGGGCCCGGCCGCCAGACGCCCTTCCGGGCGGTCGCCGACCGCATCCCCAGGGCGGCTTTGCAACGCATCTTCTACCTCGGTAGAAAGGAGACCCATGAGAGTTCTTCTGACCGGAGCCTTCGGTAACATAGGGCAGTGCGCGCTGGAGGCGCTCGTCCAGCGCGGGCACCACGTGCGCTGTTTTGACCTGAGGACGCGGGCCAACGAGCGCGCCGCCAGGAAAGTCCTCCAGCGCTTCCCGGGCCAGGTGGAGGTCCTCTGGGGCGACCTGCGCCGCCCGGAGGACGTGGAGAAAGCCGTGCAGGGCCAGGATGTAGTGGTCCATCTGGCCTTCATCATCCCCAAACTCTCCTGGACCGGCCGCGGGAGCGAGGACCATCCCGACTGGGCATGGGAGATCAACGTGGGGGGCACGCGCAACCTCCTCCAGGCGATGGCGGCGCAGCCCGCCCCGCCCCGGCTGCTCTTCACTTCGTCGGTGCACGTCTACGGGCGCACCCAGGACCGGCCCCCTCCGCGCACCATGGACGACCCCCTGGAGGCCACCGAGCACTACTCGCACCACAAGATCGCCTGCGAGGAGATGATCCGCCGGTCGGGCCTGGACTGGGCCATCTTCCGGCTGGCAGCGTGCCTCCCGGTGCGCCTCATCCTGGACCCGGGCATGTTTGACGTGCCCATGGACAACCGCATTGAGTTCGTCCACCGGCGGGATGTGGGCCTGGCCATCGCCAGGGCGGTGGAGTGCGAGGAGGTCTGGGGGCGGGTGTGGCTCATCGGCGGCGGGCCGCGGTGTCAGTTCGTCTACAGGGACCTGGTGGAGCGGGTGCTGGGCGCTCTGGGCGTGGGCATGCTGCCGGAGGAGGCCTTTGCCTCCACACCGTTCGCCGTGGACTGGATGGATACAGCGGAGAGCCAGCGCCTCCTGGACTACCAGCACCACACCCTGGACGACTATATCCGGGACATGGTCCGGGCCCTTGGCCCTTGGCGGCACCTCATCCGGGCCTTCCGCCCCCTGGCCCGCACCTACCTCCTTTCCCGCTCCCCTTACCTGCGCCAGGCGAGCCAGGAGCGTGCCCTGCGGTCCAGGGCCCTGGAGCGCCTCTCCCGGGCGGCTGGGGAGTTCCTGGCCTTCTGCTTCCGGTGCCTGCTGGTGTTGAGGGGGTCGTGGGCGCGGGGCTAATACTGGACCGCAGAGGATTCTGACAAGACGGTCCTGCTGGTAGGACTCTGACAGCCTTCTGGCGCGGCAGACCGTAGGCCGTAGGGCACGCCTCCTGGCGTGCCTTCTGCGCCGGGAAGAGCGGTTATAGCCTTCCCTTTTGTAATTTGTTGTAAAAAGCGAGACAGCCCTGGGTCCGCCACGAGACTCGGTTGCACCTTTTGTTGGTGGCTGATGGCCTTGTGGTCCCATGCCGCGAGGTGAACCTCACCCTACCCCCGCCGCCTTCGGCGGGGGATGGGAGAGGTCGGTCTTCCCGCGTCCCCGACTCACCAACACAAGATGCGACCGCAACGGCACGCCAGGAGGCGTGCCCTACAGTCTACTGGCCCGCTACGAGGCCCCTTTGACAATCCCTCTGCCGGGTGCTACAATTTGCCCACGCGTCCGAACCTGCGAGGCTCCGTCGATCCCTGCCCGAGGAGCGTGCCCCCCAGTGAACCGTACCTGGATATCCCTGTGCCTTGCCGCAAGCCTTTTCAGCCTTTCCGCCTCCGGGCTTCCCGTGTGGCCAGGCCCCCTGGTCCGCACGGAGACGGTGCTTGTCGTCACCTCTTCGGCGGACGCTGGGCCAGGGACGCTGCGCTGGGCCCTGGAACACGCCGGGCCCGGGGATACCGTGGCCTTTGACCCGGCCGTCTTCCCGCCCCAGGCTCCTGTGAGCATCCGGGTCCTCTCCGCCCTGCCATCCCTGAGTGCCGGGAACGTGACCCTCACGGGGGCGGGCGCGGGGGTCGTCCTGGAGGGAAGCCTGGCCCCCGCGGGCACGGCAGGGCTCGTCCTCGCGTCCGACGGGAACGTGGTCCAGGGCCTCACCGTCCGCGGGTTCGGGGGCCCGGGAGTGCGCATCCTGGGGACGGGCAACCGCCTGTTGGACAACCTCCTGTGCGAGAACCTGGGCGATGGCGTGCTCCTGGATGGGCCAGGGGCGACCGGCAACCTCCTGCTGCGGAACCTCATCGGGGTCACCCCTGGCGGCACGCCCGCGGGCAACGGGGGCCACGGGGTGCGCCTGACCGGAGGCGCCCACGGCAATCTGGTGGGCCGCACCCGGACCGATGCCAACATCCTCGGGGCCAACGGGGGGGACGGCGTGCGCGTAGAGGGCGCCGCGACACGAGATAACCTCGTGCAGGGGAACTTCGTCGGCACGGACCGGGCTGGCCGCGCTGGCCTGGGCAACGCAGGATGCGGGGTGCGGGTCCAGGGCGGGGTGGAGAACCGCGTGGGTGGGCTCTCCGCGGGCGAAGGCAACGTTGTGGCCGGCAACACGGAAGGCGGCATCTGCCTGGAATCCGGTGCACGGGCGAACGAGGTCCTGGGGAACCTGGTCGGCACGCCTCTCAGCGGGCTGACACCCCTGCCGAACCAGGGGTCCGGCATCTCCCTGGAGGGGGGTGCGAACAGCAACACCGTGCAGGGCAACCTGGCCTCCGGGAACCTGGGGCCGGGGGTGTACCTGCAGGGAGTGGGCACCGACGCCAACCTCGTTCTGGGGAACCGCGTGGGCGTCAACGCCGTCGGGGCCGCAGCCCTGCCCAACGGGGAGGCCGGCATCCTGGTGGAGGGAGGCGCGTCCTACAACCTCATCGGGAGGGTGGAGGAAGGCGAGGCCAACCAGGTGAGCGGGAACGGGGGCCCGGGGGTCTGGCTCCGGGGTGCTGGCACCCAGGGCAACGTGGTGGCGGGGAACCTGGTGGGGACGGACTTCGGGGGCTTCCAGCCTCTGGGCAACGACGAGGATGGCGTCCGCCTGAGCGACGGCGCACGGGAGAACCTCATCCTGGCCAACCTGGTGGCAGCCAACGGCAGGGACGGCCTGCGCCTGGCCGGCGCGGGGACGACGGACAACTGGGTGGCGGCCAATTGGGTCGGCTGGGACCAGGCGATGGCAGGCCCCTTGCCCAACGGGGGGCACGGGGTGCACCTCCTGGACGGGGCGGCGGGGAACCGTATCGGCGGGGAGGCAGAGGCCCTCGTCGCCCTGGGCGCGGTGCGGGCCGGGTTCAGGTCCCTGGACCTGGAGTGGGGCAACTGGATCGCCCACAACGAGGGCGATGGAGTGCGGGTGGCGGGTGCGGGCTCGGTGGGGAACACCTTGCGCCGCAACCGCATCACGGGGAACGGGGGCCAGGGCATCCATCTGGTGGATGGCGGGAATGGGGACCTCCCCGCGCCGGCCATCCAGGAGGTCACCCAAGGGAAGGTGGTGGGGCGGGCCTGCGCCGCCTGCTGGGTGGACCTCTTCGCCGACCCGGCCGATGAAGGAGGGACGTTCCTGGGGGCGGTCCAGGCGGGGGAGGATGGGGGGTTCGTCTATGTGGGACCGGTGCAGGGGCCCTACGTGGTGGCCGCCGCCACCGATGGCGCGGGCAATACCTCGCCTTTTTCTCCGCCCAGGGCCCTGGGAGGGCGTTTGACGCTGCCGCTCGCTCTGGCCAACTGGTAGCCTCGGAGCAGGTGGGGATGGACGAGTGCAGGGACCACGAGGCCATTGCTGCCCTCGTGGAGCGGAACTACCGCTGGAACTTCATGGCCAACTTCATGGACTTGGCCCTGTTCTGGTTCGGGAACAGTTTCATTTCCGGGGTGACCATCCTGCCCCTGTTCGTGGAGCGGGCCAGCGGCAGCCGCTTGCTGGTGGGCGTGGTGGCGGCTCTGAGCCAGGCCGGGTGGTACCTGCCGCAACTCCTCACCGCCAACTACGTGGAACGCCAGCCCCGTCGCAAGCCCATCGCCGTGAAGGTGGGGCTCTTCAGCGAGCGGTTGCCCCTGTGGTTCCTGGCCCTCTCGGCCTTCCTCCTCGTGCCTTCCCAGCCGGGCCCGGCGCTGGCCCTTTTCTTCCTCGCCTACACCTGGCACGTTCTGGGGGCTGGGGCCATCGCCCCGGCCTGGCAGGACATGGTGGCACGGGTCATCCCGGCCGACCGCCGGGGGCGCTTCTTCGGCCTCGCCAGTTTCGCCGGTTCCGCGCTCGGGGCGGCCGGGGCGGTCCTTTCGGCTTCGCTTCTGGCGCGCTACCCGTTCCCGCGCGGGTTTGCCTGGTGTTTCCTCATTGGGGCCACTTGCATCCAGGCCTCCTGGTGCTTCCTGGCCCTGGTACGGGAGCCGCCCATCTCCACGGCGAAAGAACCCATCCCCCAGAGGGCTTACTTCCGCGCGCTCCCGGCCATCCTCCGGAGGGACCGCAACTTCCGCGCCTTCCTGGGGAGCCGCGTGGCCACCGGCCTGGGGCGCATGGCGACCGGCTTCGTCACCGTGTACGCGGTGGCGCGGTGGGGGTTGCCGGACAGCGTGGCCGGGACCTTCACCATGACCCTGCTCCTCTCCCAGATGGCGGCCTACCTCCTCCTGGGGTTCGTGGCCGACCGCCAGGGGCACAAGGTGGTCCTGGAGTGGGGAGCCCTGGTGCTGGCTGTGGCAATGGTCCTTTCCCTGGGCGCGCCCTTGCCCACCTGGTTCTACCTGGTCTTCGTGGCGCTGGGGGTCTCCAGCGCTGCCGACATCCTCTCCAGCCTGATGATCGTCCTGGAGTTCACCGGCCCCCAGGATCGTCCGACCTACGTGGGTCTGGCCAACACCACCTCTGGCGTCTTCACGGCGCTGGGGCCGCTCCTGGGTGGGGCTATCGCCTCCCTGTGGGGGTACCCCCTCCTCTTCGTGGTGGCGCTGGCCATGGCACTCCTCGCCCTGGGCATCCTGCGCTTCCTGGTGCGGGAGCCGCGGGAGATGAATCCACCCGTCTGACCCTCCCTGGGGAGGCCTGGGCGATGGGGGCCGCTCTTTTCCTCTGGCACGGGATGGTGCCCCGGCCTCAGATGACCATCTTCTCCCGGGAGAGGGGGGTGGCCGGCTTCTGGAAGCGGTGCAGGCTGAAGGGATTGGACGCAGCGTCCATGCGGCCCATCAGCATCTCCACCACCTGGCGACTCCCCTCCGGTGCGCCCATGACGCCGTGGCCGCTGTAACCCACGTTGAGGTAGAGGCCCGGCAGGGGGGAAGGCCCCAGGATGGGCTTGGAGTCCGGGGTCATGGTGTAGTGTCCGGCGCTGAGGAAGACGCTGCCCCGGGTGAGGCGCTGCGCCACCTCGTTCCAGAAGGGGGCAAGGCGGCTGACTTCCTCCAGGACCAGAGGGGGGAAGGTCCAGTCCGTGGGCACCCGTTCGCTGGGCTCGCTGGGCTCCTCTGGGATGGCCCAGCCGAGGGCCGCGCCGCCCACTTCGGGCCGCCAGTAGGCCCCGCTGCAGGCATCTATGGTCATCGGGGCATCCTGGGGGATGGCCGGGTCCGGGGCCACCACCACCTTCTGGCGCCGGACCGTGGTCAGGGGCAGTTCCAGGCCAGCGGACCTGGCGACGATCCCCGAGAAGGGACCGGCGGCGAGGACCACCGTCCGGGTGGCGATGGTGCCGCGGCTGGTCTCCACGCCGGAGACCCCCTGGCCGTCCTGCAGGATGCGCAGGGCCTTGGTCCGCAGGAGGAAGCGGGCCCGACTGGCCTTGGCGAAGCCGTAGGTCACTTCGTGGGCCGAAAGCCACCCGTCCCTGGCCCGGAAGGTGGCGGCGGTCACCGTCGGCGCGGTCCAGGGGAAGCGTCGCCGGACCTCCTCGGCGTCCAGGAACTCCACGTCTTCCAGGCCGATGCGCCTCTGGTGCGCCACCCGTTCCCGGAGCACCTGGGGCGCGTCGGGGTGGTCGCTGAGGAACAGGTACCCCTGCTGGTGCAGGCCGATGTCGTACCCTGGCAGGCCCACCACGTCGGCGAAGTGCTCAAAGACGTGGATGCTGGCCAGCATCATGGCCACGTTTTCCGGTTCGCTGAACTGGGCCCGAAAGCACTCTTCGGAGGCCGCCGTGGTGAGGGTGGCCAGGCCGTCCCGCATCTCCAGGACCACGATGTCCAGGCCCTCTTTGCTGGCGTAGAACGCCGTGGCGGCCCCCAGGATGCCGCCCCCGATGATGACCACCTCTGCCGACCGGGGGAACTCCTGGTCGCTTGGAATGAAGATCCTGCCCATAGATCCCCGTTTCCTCCGACTGCTCCATTGCTGTCGTCTGTCCCCCTTGCGGGGAGGCACCTTCGCCTCATGAGGGTCTACGCCGTCCAAAGACGGGCATGAAGAGGTCAATCTGCCACGAACAGGATGCGGTCGCAGTTCGGGCAGCGGATGAGTTCGGTCCCCTCTCTGGCCCGCTGCAGGATGGCGGTGGGCAGGGCGATGCCGCACTCCTGGCAGGCCTTGCCCTGTACCAGGGCCACGGGCCGGCTCCCGCGGCGCGCCCGTAGGGCCTCGTAGGTCTGGAGGTCTCCTGGCTGCACCTCCGCGACGAGGGCCTCTCGGCGTCGCTGGAGGGCTTCCAGACGCCCCTTCAGGTCCTCCCGTTCCTGGACCAGGGCCCTGCACGTCGCCTCCCGCTCGGCCTCCAGGCGTGCCAGGGTGGCCTCGGCTTCCTGCACGGCGGCGGACGTCTCTTCGGAGGCGATCATCGCCTCCAGCACCTGGTCGTCCACCGCCGCCCGCCGCTTCCTGAGGTTCTGGGCTTTCCTCTCAAGCCCCTCCAGTTCCTTGGGATTGCGCACCCGGCCGCCGTAGAGCTGTGCCTCCGTGGCCTGGAGTTCCTCGGCGAGCCTCTGGGCTTCCAGTTCCAGGTCCCGCTGGCGGACTTGGGCCTGGAGGAGCTGCTTGCGGGCCACCTCCAGAGTGGCGCGGGCTTCCCGGAGGGCCTGGTCAGAGGCCAGGAGGGCTTCGATCTCCCTCAGCCGCGCCGTGTGGGAAGCCATCTCCACATCCACTTGCTGGAGCGAGTACAGCATGTGTGCGGGCTTCATGCGATCCTCCAGCAACGCAACCCGTGGTCCAGGCCCCGAGGGTCCTGTCCCCGTGTGTCGGTGTCGGCGGATTATAGCACACGGATGGGGCCTGGGCAAAAGGCATCCTGGTGTGTTCCCCAGGGCAGTCTTCGTTAGGGGAGGCTATCACCGCTCTTCCCGGCGCAGAGGGCACGCCAGGAGGCGTGCTCTACGGTCTGATGGCCTTGTGGTCCCATGCCGCGAGGTGAACCTCACCCTACCCCCGCCGCCTTCGGCGGGGGATGGGAGAGGTCGGTCTTCCCGTGTCCCCGACTCACCAACACAAGATGCAACCGCAACTCCTGCGCTCTCTTCTTGTTGCCCTTCCTGGAATGTGGTATACTTTTTGCATCGGAAGGTTGACAGGGTCCCTGCAGGGCCCCTGGTCCAGGCGTGGAAGAAGCGCTCTTTCTCTGGGTGGTGTGGCATGCAGAAGATGCCTCAGCGACCTCAGGTGGCCGAGAAAGCCCAGCCCTTCGTGCCCTTCGCGCCGTCCAGCGTGGCGGAGACGGGCCTCAACATGGGTTTCCTCGCCGACCTGACCCTGAAAATCCTCTACTTTGAGGGGTATCTCACCGGCTCCGAGATCGCCGATCAACTCCGCCTTCCTTTCACCAACGTGGTGCAGAAGGTGCTGGAGTTCCTCAAGCGCGAGCGCTTCGTGGAGGTGAAGGGCTCTAGCAGTCTGCGGGAGTCCACCTACCAGTACGCCATCACCTCCCAGGGCTCCGAACGGGCCCAGGAAGTGCTGGAGCGCTGCAAGTATGTGGGACCGGCCCCTGTCCCTCTGGAGGCCTACACCAGGGCCGTTCTGGCCCAGACCATCCAGCAGGTCTTCGTCTCGCCGGAGACCATCCGGGCGGAACTGGGGCACCTCGTCCTCTCGGACCGCCTCATCAGCCAGATCGGCCCGGCGGTGAACTCCGGACGGTCCATCTTCCTCTTCGGCGCGCCCGGCAACGGCAAGACCGCCATCGCCGAGGCCATCGCCCGCATGCTGCTCAAGGGGCGCATCTTCATCCCCTACGCCTTGGAAGTGGATGGCCAGGTGGTGCAGGTCTTTGACATGGTCAACCACAGGCCCGTCCCCCAGGAGGAGACGGCCGCGCAGTTCCCCAACTACGACGCCCGCTGGGTCTACATCCACCGACCTGCCGTCATGGTGGGGGGCGAACTGACCCTGGACCGCCTGGACCTCATCTTCAGCGAGACGAGCCTGTACTACGAAGCCCCCCTCCAGATGAAGGCCAATGGCGGCATGCTCCTCATTGACGACTTCGGGCGTCAGCAGGCGCGTCCCGAGGACCTTCTCAACCGCTGGATCGTCCCTCTGGAGAAGCGGGTGGATTACCTGACCCTGCGCACGGGGCGCAAGATAGAGATCCCCTTTGACGTCCTCATCGTCTTTTCCACCAACCTGGAGCCAGCGGAACTCGTGGACGAGGCGTTCCTGCGGCGCATCCGCCACAAGATTGAAGTCAAGGACCCTACCTACGATCAGTACCGCGAGATCTTCCGCCGGGAGTGCCAGGCCAAGGGGATCCCCTACCGGGAGGAGGCGCTGGTCTACCTGCTCCAGGAGTACTACATCAAGCCTGGGCGGCCCCTGCGAGGGTGCCACCCACGGGACCTCCTGGAGGAACTGGTGAACATCGCCCGCTTCTCAGGCCAGAAGCCGGCCCTGACCAAGGAACTGATAGACCTGGCCTGGGCCTCCTACTACGTGGACCTGGACGAGCACAGGTCCTAGGGCTGGACCACATGGGTTGTTGACGATATGTCATTCTGAGCAAGGCGACGGGGAGGCAGGGGTGCACGGCCGTGCGCCCTCCAACCCTACCCCCTGGGCCTCCTCCCCGCACGCGGGGAGGGGTGCTCAGAAGACTGTATTGTGGCGGCACTGGGGTGCCGCACCTGCTGTGGCCAAGTGCCAGGACTATCTCAGGAGCGACTTCCATCATGGCTGAGACGGCGCAAGGGCAGACCCTCCTGCTTTCCGAGATGCAGCGGCACCTGGTGGACGGGCAGCTCCCGTGCACGGCCGCGCACACCATCGCCCACTTCCTGGACCTTGAGCCAGGGCAGGTGGGCCGGGCAGCCGACGAGGCGGGCATCCGCATCTCCCAGTGCCAGTTGGGCCTCTTCGGTTACGGCCCGAAGGCCGAGGGGAAGAGCAAACTGGTCCGCACGGCCGTGCAGGTCCCGCCAACCCTGGCTGCGGTGCTCCAGGAACGGGCGCGGAACGGCCGGCTCCAGTGCCTCACCTGCTGGGAGATCGCTGCGGAACAGGGGGTGGAGCGCCTGGCTGTGGCCGAGGTGGCGGAAGCCCTGGGCCTCCGGGTGACCGGCTGCCAACTCGGCTGCTTCTGACCTGGGCAGGCACGGGGCCTGCCTCCCGCGTGCCCACCTCTCCTCATCTCCCAGCCCTCTTGCCTTCTCCGCAAACGGAGAGGGGAAGGGGGCTAGGGGGTAGGGGTGAGGTTCTGCGTTGGTGCCGGACGATGCGCACGCCACCCACGGCGTGCCGAGGGGGAAGAAGGCCATGCCTTACGAAGACGGGTTCTGCCGGCCCATCACTTACCTGCGCATCTCGGTCACCGACCGGTGCAACCTGCGCTGCACCTATTGCATGCCTCCGGAAGGAGTGGCCCACATCCCTCACGAGCGCATCCTGCGCTACGAGGAGATCGTGCGCGTGGCCGAGGCAGCGGTGGACCTGGGCATGACCAGGGTGCGCATCACCGGCGGCGAGCCTCTGGTGCGGGCCGACCTCCCCGTCCTTGTGGGCATGTTGGCGCGCCTGCCGGGCATTGAGGACCTCTCCATGACCACCAACGGCATCCTCCTGGCCCGGTACGCCGGGGCGCTGCGGGAAGCAGGCCTCCACCGGGTCAACGTCAGCCTGGACACCCTGGACCCGGTCAGGTACCGCCGCATCACCCGCGTGGGCGATCTGGAGGAGGTTCTGGCCGGCATCCAGGCGGCCCAGCGCGTGGGGCTGACCCCGGTGAAGGTCAACGCCGTCATCCTGCGGGGGGTGAACGACGACGAACTGGTCCGCTTCGCCGAGCGGACCCTGCATGAGGGATGGAACATCCGCTTCATTGAAGTCATGCCCTTTGAAGGCGACGCTCTGGACTGGGAGCGGGCCTACATGCCCGCCGCAGAGATGAAGGCCCGCATTGAGGCTGCCTTTGGTCCGCTCCTGCCGGAGCGGGACATCCGTGGGAATGGCCCAGCGCGCTACTACCGCCTTCCCGGCGCCCGCGGCACCCTGGGCTTCATCAGCCCTGTGAGCGAGCACTTCTGTGCCCAGTGCAACCGCATGCGCCTCACCGCCGACGGGCACCTGCGCCCCTGCCTCCTTTCGGACCTGGAGCTGGACCTGCGGACGCCCCTCCGGCAGGGGGCTACCCGGGCCGAACTGCGGGACCTCCTGCTGGAGGCCATCCGGTGCAAGCCCAAGGAGCACGGGCTGGCAGGAGCCCACGCCCCTCAGGGCCGCCCCATGTCCCAGATCGGTGGGTAGGGGGAATCCCCCTCGGAGGACGTGCGCCATGGGATGGCGGGATTTCTTCAAGCCCCGGCAGGATACCTTTATCCGGCTCCTCATTGAACAGGCGGAGCAGACCAAGAAGGGGCTGGCCGCGCTGGAAGAGTACATGAAGAACCCCAGCGAGGAAGCCGCGGAGAGGGTCCGGCAGGCGGAGAAGGATGCCGACGAACTGCGCCGCATCCTCATTGACGAACTGAACCGCACCTTCGTCACCCCCATTGACCGAGAGGACATCTTCGGCCTCTCCCGGTCCATCGACGACGTGCTGGACTATGCCTACAGCACCGTGGACGAGATGCAGATCCTGGAGGTGGAGCCCAACCCCTACCTCCTGCGCATGGTCTCACTCCTGAAGGAGGCGGCCAGTGAGATCCACCTGGCCATGCTCCGCCTCCAGGAACACCCCAATGTGGCTGGGGAGCATGCCGTGCGCGCCAAAGCCCTGGAGAACCGGGTGGAGCACGTCTACCGGGAGGCCCTGGCGGACCTGTTCCGGGGGCCGGAGGACATCCACCACATCGTGCGGATGCTCAAACTGCGGGAGATCTACCGCCACCTGAGCAACGCTGCCGACCGGGGCGATGAGGCCGCCAATGTCATCGGCGACATCATCGTGAAGATGGCCTGAGAAGAGAGGCGCGCAGCCCTCGCGGCAGCCCGTTGACAGGCCAGAGGTAGGGCGGTATAATGGCGG
>JBMFPD010000024.1:0-19052 GCA_049969295.1 Anaerolineae bacterium
CGGGCTCCTCCTGGACGCCCCACAGGGTCCCCGCAAGGGCGGCAGCCAGGACCAGGGCGATGGCCGCGATCCCGGCTCCGGGCCGGCCCTGGCCCACCAGGTGGCCGGTGACCAGGCTCCCGGCGATGAGGCCGGCGATCTCGGCCAGGCCCTTGGCGCCGGAGGCCGCGCCGCGGCGTTCCGGGGGGACCAGGTCCGGGATCAGGCCGAAGGCCGGGCCGTGGGCCACGTTGGACGAGACCTGGAGGAGGAGGTAGCCAGCGACAAGGGCCGGGAAGCCACCCGCCGTGCCCAGGAGCGCCAGGCACAGGAAGTCCCCGAGGGTGCCAGCCAGGATCCAGGGGCGGCGCCGGCCCCAGGGGGTGGTGGTGCGGTCGCTCAGGTGGCCACTCAGGGGTTGGACGAGGGCAGCCAGGGCCAGCCCAGCGGAGGAGAGGAGCCCGAGGTAGGAGTTCTTCCACGCCTCCGGCACCAGGGGCGCGACCAACATCGGCAGGAGGACGATGGAAAGGCCGTTCCACAGGAAACTGAGGCCGAAGAAGTAGACGCTCAGGAAGAAGAGGGGTGGCCTTCGGACCCTGTGCAGCGCGCCCAAGCCGTCTTCCCCCTCACGGGACCTTGCGAGCCAGGGGGACGGCGGGGGGACGGGGCCTGTGGTTCAGGCGGAGCGGCCTTCCACTCCGCACGCACGGGAACCTCCACGGCAACCGTGCCCCTCACGCCCGCCCCTTTCCCGCTCTCGGGGTGGAGCGCCACGCTCAAGGAGGGGCCTCACAGCCGCCGCGGACCTCCGCACGTCCCCAAAGGCCAGGGTGACGCCGCCAGGCGTGCCCCGCGCCAACGGCCCCCAGCCGCCCCTACCCCAGGTAGCCCTGCAGTTTGCGCCGGTGGCGAGGATGCCGCAGGCGGCGCAGGGCCTCGGCCTCTATCTGGCGGATGCGCTCGCGGGTCAGGTGGAACTTCTGCCCCACCTCTTCCAGGGTGTGGGGGCGGCCGCCATCCAACCCGAACCGCAGTTTGAGGATGCACACCTCCCGTGGCCCGAAGGACTCCAGGACCTCGTTGATGCACTCCCGCAGGAGGTCCCTTGTTGCCGCGTCCACGGGCTCTTCGGCTGACTCATCCTCAATGAAATCGCCCAGGAAGGCGTCGCCATCGTCCCCCACAGGGGCCTCCAGGGAGACGGGCAGCTGGGCGGCCCGCTGAATGCGCAGGACCTTCTCCGGAGGCAGGCCCATGGCCTCGGCAATCTCCTCGGGGGTGGGTTCGTACCCCGTTTCCTGGGCCAGTTGGCGTTTGGTCTCGGCGTAGCGGCGGATCTGATCGTGCATGTGCACGGGGACGCGGATGGTGCGGCCCTGGTCCGCCACTGCCCGGCTTACCGCCTGGCGGATCCACCAGGTGGCATACGTGGAGAACTTGTACCCGCGACGGTAGTCAAACTTGCTCACGGCCCGCATCAGGCCGATGTTGCCCTCCTGGATGAGGTCCAGGAAAGGGACACCGCGGCCCACGTACCGCTTGGCCACGCTGATCACCAGCCGCGAGTTGGCCTTGATCAGGCGTTCCCGCGCCGCGTCGCCATCGCGGGCCACGCGATCCAGGTGTGCCCGCTCAGCCGGAGAGAGGTCGCTCCGGGCCAGCCGCTGGCGGGCTTTGCGCCCCCGCTCCATCCGACGGGCCAGGTCCACCTCTTCCTGGGCTGTGAGGAGCGGGTAGCGGGAGACCTCCCGCAGGTAGAGGATGAAGGGGTCGTCGCTCTGGATTTCGGGAGGCAGGTCCTCCAAGGGTTCGGCCGTCAGGTCGGCCTCTTCCAGCAGGTCTTCCTCCGCTTCTTCCTGTTCCGGTGCCACCAGGATGCCGGCTTCCAGAAGTTCCCGCACCAGGGAAGCCAAGGACTCTTTGTCTTCCTGCACTTCGGGGCAGAGTTCGTGGATCTGGGCGTAGGTGACGAATCCCTGCCTCTGCCCCAGGCTGATGATGCGCCGCACTGCGCGAGTTCGGGACCGCGACTTCGGTTTCAGTTCAACTACCACGCTTGCGCACTCCTTCCTAACCTACCCCTGGACGTCCGGAAGAACTCGGGCCGTGCCCGGCCCGAGGACGCTTGAGCGGCGCAAACTGGAGCGGGTTGCCCAGCCCGCGTGTGCCACGGCCCCTGAGAGGGATGCGCTCAAAGCCATCACCCTCCGGGACTGGGCGTTGGCGTGGCGGTCTCCGCTGGAGTGGGGGTGGCTGTGGGGGTCTCCAGCGGGGACGGCGTTGCCGTAGGCGTAGGTGTGGGCCGGTATGGCGGGTCCGTGACCAGCCGCTGCAAGCCCTGGATTGTGCTGGCGTACACCAAGTAGATGGCCGGATCTCCCTCCTTCCTCACATAGTAGGAGCCGCCCGCGGGGTTCTTCTCCCCGATCTGCAGGCGATGGGTCTCCCCGTTGGCCAGAGCGATCTCCACTGTCCAAGACGGCGCAGCCAGGCCAAAAGGTTCCAGGTCCGTCACATCGGTGAGGGCCCTTGTGGCGCTCAGGCGGGCCAGGCTGTCGGAGAGGGCGCTGACGCGGACCTCGTCCGCCGGCTCCTGGGATGGGGCTTCCATCTGCCACTCGCCCCCCACCTCCCGCCGAAGGCGTGTCGTCCCCTCCGGGCCTGTCACCGTGAGGCCAGTCACCTGGTCCTCCTCCAGGTCAAACACCTGGACGGTGCTGGGGGTGGGCGTGGCCTCCTTGCCCGCCTCCCCCTTGATCTCAAAGAAATACACGTAAGCGCCCAAGAGGGCCAGGAGAACGACCAGGATGAGGGTGTTGCGCACGTTCATGGTCTCTCTCCAGCCTCCTCGTTGCATTCCTGGCTCACCGTCGGCTCCACCAGACGATGCCGCCGATGATGAGCACCACCAGAGGCAGGAGCCCGGCGGTGGAATAGAGGATCAGCCGCATGCTGGGCTGGGTGAGGATCATCATCCGCTGCTGGGGCTCCTTAGGCCCGATGGCCAGGAGGCTCTCCTCCTCGGCCAGCCAGTTCACGGCGTTCAGGAAAAGGTCGGCATTGCCCACCGCCCCCTGGACGGCCCACAGCACCCCGTTGGAGGCGAAGTCGGAGTCGCCGAAGACCACCAGCCGGCCCGGCCCTTCCGTCTTGCGGGCGGCCACAGCCAGGTACACGGGTCCCTTGATGTCTGTGTCTGGGTCGTAACGCACCTGGCGGTTCTGGAGGTCGGTCTCGCCCCAGGAGGTGGGGCTGGTGGAGACCAACGGGGCGACGCTCACCCCTGCCGGCGAAGGCGTGATCTGCTCCACTGAGCGCGCCAGGGGGAAGAAGGTGGTCAGGCCGCCCAGGTCTTTGGTGATCTCGTGGTACAGGAAGCGGGTGACCAGGGGCGAGGCCACATCGCCGAAGAAGGAACTGGAGGGGTCAATGACCAGGTCGTTCCGGAAGCGGATACCCCAGGCTTCCAGCGTGTCGGCGAGGGGGACAGGGTTGCCGGGGTCGCTCATGACCAGCAGGTTCCCACCCCCGTTCAGGAAGTCGGTCAGGCGCTGGGCTTCCTCCGGCGCAAAGGCCCCCTGGGGCCCGGCCACCACCAGGACCGTCGCCGTGCTGGGCAGGGTGGTGGTGATGGTCGCCAGGTTGACCGTCTGGACGAGGTAGTTATCCTGCTCCAGCCGCTGTTTGATGGTGGAGTAGCCGTCCTGGGTGAACTGCTCCGGGTCCCGCTCCCGGTGGCCGGTGACGAAGTAGACCCCCTTCTGCGTGTCCCGCGAGACCTTCAGGATGGCGCTGGTGATGTCCTGTTCGTCCAGGGCGTAGGTCTCCTGGCGCTTGTCCCCCCGCTCAAAGAGGAGCACGCCGTAACTGGTGATCCCTTTCTGGCGGGCCAGGGCGGGGTTGGCATCGGGGTCCACGAATTCGTAGGTGATTTTGTCCGTGTGGTAGGTGTACTCCACCAGGAGGTCTTCCAGGTCGGTGCGGCGCGAGTCGCCCGGGGTGAGGAACCCCGTGATGTGCACCGGTTCCTTGAGTTCCTTCAGGATCTGCACCGTCTGCGGCGAGAGGGAGTACTCCTTCCCCGCCGTCCAGTCGGCCCGCAGGTGGTGCCGCCCGGCCAGGAAGTTCACCAGGATGAGGATGCCCAGGAAGGCCAGGCTCATGACCAGGGAGTTGGAGCCGTAGCGGGCCTGGCGGCCGGTCAGGGCCCGCCGCACCTCGTCGGGGCGCAGGAGGACGTAGAGCGCCACCAGGAAGAGCCCCACGCCCAGGAGGCTCTCCGTGACCAGGTCCAGGTTCTTGGTGATCAGGAAGGAGATCGCCGCGCCGCCCAGGGCCGCCAGGCCCAGGTAGGCGGCGTAGGGCGCGTATGCCTTGAGCCGTTGCACCATCACCGCCACCTCCTCGTCTGAAGCACCTGAGTGGTCAGGAAGAGGCCCGCCGCCGTCACGCTCAGGTAGTAGACCACGTCCTTGGTGTCCACCACCCCCTTGAGGAAGTCAAAGTAGTGGGCGAAGAGGGCCAGTTGTTCCAGGAACGTGCTGAGGGGCGGCTTGGCCATGTCGCCCAAGAACTGGGCCATCAGGAGGGCCAGGATGAGGCCGAACCCCGTCACGGCGGCGATGATCTGGTTCTGAGTCATGGCCGAGGTGAGGAGGCCCAGGGAGAGGAGGGCGGACCCCAGGAGGATGAGCCCCAGATAAGTGGAGGCGATGGGGCCCCAGTCGGGGTTGCCGTAGAGTTTCAGGATGACCACATAGTAGCCTGTGAAGGCCAGCATGACCACGTAGAAGATCAGGCTGGCCAGGAACTTGCCCAGCACCACCTCCCAGTCCCGTACGGGGGAGGTGAGGAGGAGTTCCAGCGTGCCCAGGCGCTGCTCCTCGGCCAGAAGGCGCATGGTGATGAGGGGGGTGATGATCATCAGGATGAAGGCGGTGAAGACGTTGCCGAAGGTGAAGCGCAGCGACGCCTCTGCACCGCCCGGGTTGGTCATGATGATGCTGAAGATGATCCCCATCACCACCAGGAAAGCAGCGATAGTGACGTAGGCGATGGGGGAGACGAAATAGGCTCCCAGTTCTCGTTTGGTGATGGCCCACACGTTGCGCATGGAACCGGATCCTCCTATTCCGTCGTCAGTTTCAGGAAGATCTCTTCCAGGCTCATGCCCACAGGGCGCATCTCCAGAAGCCGCCAGCCTCCCTTGACGACGCGGTCGGCGAGGTCGGCGCGGCGGTCGGCCCCCAGGGTGCATTCCACCTCAAAGGCCCCGTTCCCCAGGGCCTCCACGGCCGTGACGCCTTCCACGCTCCGCAGCGCTTCCACCAGGTGGGCCAGGCGAGCCGTGTCCTCGCCCGCGGTCGCCACCTGCAGGTAGACCCGCTCCGCCCCCTTGAGGCGGGCGGTGAGGCGCTCGGGGGTGTCCTCCGCCACCAGTTCGCCCTCGTTGATGATGAGGACCCGTTCGCAGACCTGCTCCACCTCCGGCAGGATGTGGGTGCTGAGGATGATGGTGTGGTCCTCTCCCAGGCGGCGGATCAGTTCCCGCACCTCAATGATCTGCTTGGGGTCCAGTCCGATGGTCGGTTCGTCCAGGATGAGGACCTCCGGGTCGTGGATGAGGGCCTGGGCCAGCCCCACCCGCTGGCGGTACCCCTTGGAGAGCTTGCTGATGGGTTGCTCGGCCCTGTCGCTCACGTTGACGATCTCCATCACCTCGTCGGCACGGGTGCCGGGCCTGGGGACGCCGCGGATGGTGGCCATGAACTCCAGGTAGCCCCGCACGGTCATCTCCCCGTAGAGGGGGACGGTCTCCGGCAGGTAGCCGATGCGCCGGCGCACCTCCAGAGAGTCATAGAAGACATCGTAGCCGGCCACCGTGGCCTTGCCCTCGGTGGGGGGGAGGTACCCGACGAGGATGCGCATGGTGGTGGTCTTGCCAGCGCCGTTGGGTCCGAGGAACCCCACGATCTCCCCCTTCTCCACCTGGAAGGAGACGTTGCGCACGGCGGCCACCTCTCCGTAGTACTTGGTGAGCCCTTGCACCTGGATCACCTGTGGTTCACCTCCTTGGGGGGATGTTGGGGGCGCGGCAACAGGCCAGAGGGGAGGCGGGCCGGCCACGCTGCCCCTGGCCTCTCTTTCCTATCCGCGTCCCGGTGCAACGGCTTCCAGAGTACCGCAAAGAGATTAACTCCACATTAAGAGATTCACCACGAAGGCACGAAGGACGTGAAGTTTTCCTACAGATTCTCTGTGCCCTCCGTGTCCTTTGTGGTGCACTCCCCCAGGTCCCGGAAGATGTAGAGGCCGTCCTCCACCGGCCAGGCGCGGCCGCAGCCCGGGCAGTGGCAAGCCTGGGGCGTCTCCTCCAGGGGTGCGTACCCGCAGGCTGGGCAGCGGAACAGAGGGCCCTCCGCCAGGGGGCCTCCCCGCAGAGCGCGGGCCCGCACGAACACGCTGGGGGAGTAGGCCCCCCAGCGGGCCGTGGGCTGGAGCCAGCCGTCCAGCGTGGCCAGGACCCGCGGAGGGACCGCCCGCTTCAGCACCGGCAGCCGGAAGTAGGAGACGGCACGCGTCCGCTCCACGAGGAAGCCGGCCTCCTGCAGGCGGTCCTGCATCCAGTCCGGGTGGAAGTTGAAGTGCAGCGCGGCGAACTCCCACGGTTCGGGCGAGAAAGGGCTCCATGCCTGGCGTCCGAGAGCGCGCCGGGCGATGGCCTTGAGGTTGCGCTTGTTGGCGAACTCCAGGACCGCCGAGCCGCCGCCGCACAGGACCCGCGCCACCTCCCTCAGCGCCCTGGGCACATCCTGCAGGTGGTGCAGGATGCGGACCATGAGGATGGTGTCCACAGCGCCATCCACCAGGGGCAGGGCGTAGGCGTTGGCCACCACGTAGCGGTACCTGGGGCTGGCTCCCAGGCGGGCGCGCGCCTCCTCCAGGAGGGAGCGCGCGTAATCCACGAGGATCACCTGGTGGAACCGGTCGTAGAACTCTGCAAGGCGGCCGAAGCCAGCGCCGATGTCGGCCAGACGGGTGCCCTGGGCGGGCAGGAGGGCGCGCAGAGCCTTGCGCTCGGCCAGGTCTTCGTAATCCCGGCCCTGTCCCCAGAAGGCGGTACGGTAATCACTCCCTTCGTAGGAACAGACAGGAACCTGCACCTCCTCGGCCTGGTCCCCGGCGAGGTTCGGTTGAGTGTCTTGGAGCCTCTGAAGGTCCAGCCCTCACCTCCGCATAGCCCTCGGGACGTCCAGAGGGGGAACTATACATAGTATACCACGATTCTACAATTTTTTCAATAGCCGGAAGGCGAAATTCCCAGGGCTGCTCCGTTTTTACAACAGGGAGGGCTATCACCGCTCTTCCCGACGCAGGGGCACGCCAGGAGGCGTGCTCTACGGTCTGATAACCTTGTGGTCCCATGCCGAGAGGTGAACCTCACCCTACCCCGCCGCCTTCGGCGGCCCCCCTTCCCTCCCCGCATCGGGGAGGGAAGGGGGTGGGGGGATGGGAGAGGTCGGTCTTCCCGCGTCCCCGACTCACCAACACAAGATGCAACCGCAACCGTGCCACCTCTCCCTTGCCCTCCGTGCCGCCCCTGTGGTATAGTCCTCCGGGACTGACCTTCATCCGGAGGCGCCCTATGGGCACGGCCCGGCAGCCAGAGCCCGTGAAACTCATCGTCAGCATCCTCGGAGGGGACGTGGCCCTCCTGGAGGAAGCGGAAGCGAGCCTGCAGGAAGCCTTCGGCCCGGTGGACTACCGCTCCGGCCTTCTCCCCTTCCACCACACGGCCTACTACGAGCCAGAGATGGGCCCGGACCTGAAGCGGCGCATCGTCGCCTTCCAGCGCCTGGTGGACCCCGGGGACCTGGCCGCCATCAAGCGCAGGACCAACGCCCTGGAGGAGCGGTGGGCCGTGGAGGGGAAGCGTCGCGTGAATCTGGACCCGGGGTACGTGGACCTGGGGAAACTGGTGCTCGCCTCCACCAAGAACCACGCCCACCGCATCTACCTGGGGCAAGGCATCTACGCCGAGGTCACCTTGCAGTACCGCGGCGGGCGGTTCCAGCCCTGGCCCTGGACCTACCCGGACTACGCTTCGGAGGAGTACTGCCGCCTGTTCGGGGAGATCCGCACCCTCTACCAGGCCCAGTTGCGGGCCCTGAGGGCGGCGTCAGGGCGAGCCTAGGGCCGGCACGGCCTCGCCCACGACGAAGATGAGCCGCCCGCTGCGGTCGTGCACCGTTCCCACCACCCGGCCCTGCAGCCCCTCTTCCTCCAGCACGGCCTGGTAAGCCTCCAGGCGGCCCCGGTACACCGTTTCCTCTGGCGCGTGGAAGAGGTGGTAGCGCCCCGGCTCCCGCACGAGGGCCCGGAGGCGCTCCTGGAACCCCGCGTCCGGCTGCTCCAGGCTTTCGTAGCCGAAGACCTCCAGGGGCCGCACCCGCCCCTCCGTCAGGAACTCCACGGGGGCAGCGATCCCCCAGTCCAGGGCCAGGGGCTGGGGGTGGGGCGCAGCCCGAAGGCGTTCGGCCAGGGTGTAGATCGCCTCCGTGTGCCCCCCCAGGCCTCCCGTCCGCGCCAGGGCCTGGTGGTAGCGCACGTCCACCCCCAGGTCCCACAGGACCAGGAACGCCACGGCCAACGCAGCGAGGGCCCCGAGGGCCTTCCTGCCCCTGGCGGCGCGGGCCAGCGCGTCCAGCGTGGAAGCGAGGGCCAGCGCGGGGAGGGGCAGCGCCAGGGCGAAGTGGCTGTGCCACAGGGCGGAGACGGTGAAGCAACTCTGCACCACGATGAGGCCCAGGGCCAGGTAGGGGAAGAGGAGCCGCCGCCAGGGGAGATCTTCCCTCCCCAGGACGAGGACAAGGCTCCCGACCGCGCCCAGCGCCAGCGCGGGGGGCCACCAGGGGTTCCCGAAGGTGCCACCCAAGTACCAGAAGGGCGTCCCGGCCAGGACATCCCGCACCTGCCAGAGCCGGGCGGCGAGGTTCTGCCCGAAGGCGAGGTTGTCCACTCCGTAGTACGAGCGCCCCAGGTTGTGGACGATGGTGAGCAAGGTGCCGCTCGTCTGCCAGTTGAAGAGGGCCAGAGGCACCAGGGGCACGAGGAAGGCCAGGCCCCCGAGGAGGAGGCCCAGGGGGTCGCGCCGGGGGAGGGCGCGCCCCCAGCGTCCCCAGGCGAGGAGCACCCACGCGCCCCACATCGCCCCCAGCGCCCAGAGGAAGAGCAGTTTGGCCCAGAGCCCCAGGCCGCAGGCCAGGGCCATGAGGACTCCCCAGCGGCGACGCCCCTCTTGGAGCCACCGCCATCCGCTCCACAGGGCCAGGGCGAAGAGGGTCGCCGTGATGGAGGTCACGTAGATGCCCTGGCGGTTCCAGAAGACGAAGGCCGGCTGGACGGCGAGGAGCACCGCCGCCCAGGACGCCGCCCGCTCGGAGTAGGCGCGGCGAGCGAGGTCCCAGACGAAAAGGAGGGTGGCCAGGCCGCACAGGACCGGCAGGAGCCGCAGCGACTCCACCCGCACGCCCCCCAGGGCCAGGAAGGGGACCGCGAGGTACGCGTTGAGCGCGCCGATGTAATCCTGCACCATGAGGGGCCAGGCCCGGCCCCCGGCGCGCAGCGCGCTTCCGCGGAAGGCGTCCAGGGGCTGCCCCAGGAGGACCTGCATGGCGGGGACGCCGGCCTCCCGGGCCTCGTCGTAGTGGAGGCCGGGCAGGTGGATCTGGTAGAGGGCCAGGGCCAGGTAGAGCCCGGCCGCCAGGCCCACCGTGAGGAGCGAGGACGGCCTACTCCGCAATCAGGCCCACCTCGGAGACCATGCTGCGGTAGTTCCAGCCAGAGGCGTAGATGCGCAGCGAATGGATGTGCACCGGCCGGGCATCCCCCAGCACCTCCATCAGGTTGCCCGACTCGTAGGGGTACCAGATGAAGGGCGGGATCTTCTCCCCGTTGCGCATGGGCCAGTTGGGCGGTGGGTCCCGGTAGTAGAAGCCGTGGTACCAGGAGAGGTCACGCCCGTAGGCATCCCGGTACCGCAGTTCCACCATCACCGGGAACTCCGAACTGCGGTAGCCGGCACCGGGCAGGCTCTGGTACTCCAGCCGCACGTCCAGGCGCAGCACCAGGGAGACGTTGTCCCGCACATCGCGGTTGATCTCCTGCTCAATGCTGATCTCCGTGTGCACGCCCTCCTCAGACCCCATGCGCACGAAGTAGACGGCGTTGCGGTCCCCCTGGTTGACGATGCTCGCCTCGCCCGGGGCCACGCCCTCCAGGTCGGCGTAAGGGGTGACCTTCCATCCCTCCTCCAGGGGCTGGCGGAAATCGCCGTTGACCACCAGGTTCTGGGCCGCGGGCATGGGCTCGCCAGGTTCGCCCCCGGCCTCCACGTCCACCCGTTGCCCCTGCTCCAACGCCACGCCCGTCTTCTGCCCGAGGACCAGGGCGCGGCCGTAACGCACCACGACGCGGGTCCGCTTGTCCACCACTTCCACGGAGTAACTCCCCCCTGCCTCCAGGCGGACCTGCCCGTGGGGGGTCTGGACCTCCACCAGGCGCGCCCGTTCGCCCCCTTCGGCCACCCGGAAGCGGACGAGGCCCCCCTCCAGGACCACCTTTACCTCATCGGGGCGCGGGCTGAGGGAGAAGCGGGGGCGCCGCAGCCGTTCCAGGAGCACCCGGGAATCCCCGTAGAGGAGGGCCGTGCTGTTCTCAAAGAAGGTGATGGTGGCCCGCGAGTCGGGCCCGGTGGCCACCCGGAAGCCCTCTTTGATCTCCCGGCCGCTGTTGACGGCGATGGGTTCCTGGGCTCGCCGCTCGTGGACCGTCAGCATGCCGTCGATCTTCTCCAGGTAGGCATTCTGCGGCCGGGTGGCATTCAGCAGGTACCAGCGGACGGAGAGAGGCACGCTGACTGCCAGGCAGACGAAGATGGCGAAGGCGATCCACAGGACCACCCAGGCGGCTCGTTCTGGATTGCGTCTGGCCCAACGTTGTACCATCAGTAGGCTACCCTGAACCCCTGGAATTCGCCAGTGGCTGGCTTCCACTGGACGTCCACCTGGACGACCACCGCCGAGGGCGGGCCCCGGTGGAGGAAGTCCAGCAGCCGGGCCAGGGCCTGGGGAGGCCCTTCGGCCACCACCTCCACCGTGCCATCCCACCGGTTGCGCACGTACCCCGAGAGGCCCAGTTCCTGGGCCCGCTGGCGGGTATAGTAGCGGAAGTTGACCCCCTGCACATGCCCGTGGACAATGGCCTCCAGGCGTTCGCGACGGACCTGCTCCGACACGTCCTCTTCCCCTCCTCGGACCTCACAGGAAGATGACCCACCGGGCCTGCCGCTTGTCCAGGCGGTGGAGGCCGGCCTCCAGGGCCAGCCGCACCGCTTCTTCGTACTCCTGCCGGGTGATGCGGCGGTTCAGCGGCGGGAGGTCATGGGCCCGGTAGCAGGGTCGGTACTGGTCCATGATGTTCAGGTACGTGTTGCGGGAGATCTCCTCCGCCAGGAAGCGCACGATTTCGGCCGTGCCCGCCAGTCCCTCCGGAAGGACGAGGTGCCGCACCAGGAGCCCTCGCCGGGCGATTCCGTCCTCGTCCAGGACCAGGTCCCCCACCTGGCGGTGCATCTCCCGCACCGCGGCTTGGTTGTGGTGGGGGTAGTCCCGCACGTGGGAGTACTTCCAGCCGACCTCCGCGTCAGCGTACTTCATGTCGGGCATGTAGATATCCACGACGCCGTCCAGCAACTGGAGCGTCCCCAGGGCGTCGTAGCCGCCGGTGTTGTAGACCAGGGGCAGGCGCAGGCCCGCTTCCGCAGCGATGAGGAGCCCGGCCAGGATCTGGGGCACCACATGGGTGGGCGAGACCAGGTTGATGTTGTGGCACCCCATCTCCTGCAGGTAGAGCATCATGCGGGCCAGGTCCTCCGGCTCCACCTCGTACCCGTGCCCCAACTGGCTGATGTCGTAGTTCTGGCAGTACTCGCAGCGCAGGTTGCAGTGGGTGAAGAAGATGGTCCCCGAACCGCCCCGGCCCACCAGGGGGGCCTCCTCGCCGAAGTGGGGGTTGAAACTGGAGACCACAGCCCGCACCCCCGTGCGGCAGGCAGCCCCTTTGGGGCCTTCCAGGCGGTTGGCGCCGCACTCGCGCGGGCAGAGGGTGCAGGCCCGAAGCACCTCATAGGCCCGCTCCACCCGTTCCTTCAGTTCGCCCCGGCGGTGCAGGGCCAGATAGACCGGCTCCCACGCGCCTTGCTGTGCCATGCTCCTCCATTACCAACGCACCGGCACTTCCCGGAGGCGGCGATACCGGTCCCAGAAGAGCACGAAGCCCCGCTCCTTCCCGAACCGGTAGACCTCGTACGTCACCTCCACGTCCTGGCGGCAGTAGGCGATCACCTTGTCCAAAAGCCCCTGGCGGAACCAGCGCACCGCGTCCGTCCCGTCGGCCGACTTGCCCCGGCCCAGAGTCGCCGTGGCCACGGCATCTAGCCCCACCCGGAAGCCCACCTGCCGCTCCAGGTGGTCCAGGAGGTCCACTGTGGGCAGGTGCTGCAGGCGGAAACCTGCCGGCGCGTAGGGCTGGAGGACCGGGTAGTCAAACCGGATGAGGTTGTACCCCACCACGGTCCCGGCCCCTTCCAGTTCCTGGAAGAGGGCATCCAGTTCTCCCTCCAGGTAGGCACGGTACAGGCCGGTGGCCTCGTTGTAGGTGACGGCCACCGAGACCCCCAACTGGTGGCGGTTTCCCCAGCCACCGACCTCGTGGGCCAGGCGCTGCGTCTCCACGTCCAGGACGATGAGGGGACCGGGCTTTCCCGTCACGGCTCTTCTCCTCTGGCTGTGGCGTCCCGCATGGCCTCGGCCCGCCTCAGCCAGGACGAGGCGTCCCGGTCCAAGGGGTTCACCTTCACCGCCCAGGCGAAGGCCTCTGCCGCCCGGTCCCACTCGCCGCGGTCCTTGTAGATGAGCCCCAGGTTGTAGTAGGCGTTGGGCGTCGCCAGGTTGAGGTCCACTGAGCGCAGGAGCGCACCGATGGCCCGTTCCTGCTGCTCCGGGGTGGCCAGGACCGGGTTCCCGAGGTAGGCTGCGGCCAGGTTCACCCAGACCATGGGGTTGTCGGGCTCCCGCTCCGCGGCGGCCTCCAGGATGGGAACGGCCTCCCGGTGCCGGCCCAGGAGGATGTAAGCGCCGCCCAGGTTGATGCAGACGGCCACGGCCTCCGGCGCGACGCGGTAGGCCTCTTCCAGGAAGGGCAGGGCCTCCCGGGCGCGACCCGCCTCCAGAAGGCGCGCCCCCTGGTTGATCAGCATGGCCACCTGACGGGCGGTGACGAGGTCACGTCCGGATGCGTCCGGCGGCCTCTCTAGGTGTTCAGGTTGCACCTTCTCTGACACCGATCTCTCCAGACGTATCGCGGGCTATGGCCGAAGCCGCGCCGCCACCTGGCTCAGGGCAGGGACGATGTCCTTCTTGCGGGAGCAGATGCCTGGCAGGAGGAGCACCCCATCCCTCGCGGGTTCCAGGCCCAGGGCGCGCGCCACCGCCGCCTCGTGCCCCCGGACCCAGAGTTCCGTCTCGCCGCGGTGCAGGTCCACAACCATGAACAGGATGGAAGCATACCCCCGTTCCTGGCGCAGGCGGTCCATCTCCGCCAGGATGCCCTCTTGCCGCTGGCCCACGGCGGCGCGGTCCAGCGTCTCCAGGTAGCCGACGCCGAAGCGGGCCTCCCCAATGGCGAACTCCTTGAAATCCCCCAGCAGGATGTCCCTGTCGCTCCGCCCGCCCAGGTCGGCGCTGATGGCGAAGAACTCCTCGGCCAGCGCGTCGGGGTCCACCCCGGCCAGGCGGGCCAGGCGGGCCGCTGCGTCCTCGTCCCTCGGGGTGCTCGTGGGCGAGCGGAAGTGGACCGTATCGGCCAGGATGCCCGTCAGCAGGACGCCAGCGGTGGCCGGGGGGATGTCCACGCCCCATTCCTCGTAGAGGCCGGCCAGGATGGTGCAGGTGGCCCCCACCGGCTCGTTGCGGAAGAAGGCCGGCGCGGGAGTCTGGATGTCGCCGATGCGGTGGTGGTCCACGATGCCCACCAGTTCCGCCTCTTCCAGGCCCTCCACCGTCTGGCTGCGCTCGTTGTGGTCCACCAGGTAGACCCGGTGGCGCCTGGGGTGCAGGAGGTCGCTGCGGGAGAGGAGCCCCACCAGCCTCCCTCCCTCGTCCAGGACGGGGAGGGAGCGTTGGCGCGTCAGGAGTTCGCGGGCCTCGTCCAGTGTCTCGTCGGGGGAAATGGTCAGGACATCCCTCTGCATGACCTGGCTGGCTGGGACGCTGAGTTCCAGGAGCCGGACGGTGCGGAAGGTGTGGTGGGGGACGGAGATGACCCAGGCTCCCCGCTCCTGGGCCAGGGCCTGGATGTCCGGGTCCACCGGCAAATTCCCGGTGATGATGAGGGCCCCTGCCCCCCGCTCCAGGGCCAGGCGCTGGGCGTCCTTGCGGTCCCCCACGACGAAGGTGATGCCGGGTGAAAGCCACTCCTCCATGGTGCGGAGGTCCATCGCGCCCACCCGGACCCGCTCCTGGAGGGGCTGGGTGCCGGCCACGAGCACCTTCCCTCCCAGGGTGCGGACGACGCTTTCGGCATCCAGGGCTACCTGGTCCAGGGCCGCGTGGTCCCACCCCTCAATGAGGGTGCGGGCCAGTTCCTCCACGCTGATGAGGCCGAGGAAGGCCCGGTCGGGGCCCATCACGGGCACGGCGCGGATGCCCCGCTCGTGGAGGGTCTGGCCGACTTCCCAGAGGGGGGTGCGCGGCTCCACGGTGATGGGCTGCCGCGTCATGGCATCTGCCACCCGGAGCCGCACGTCGGCGATGGGGGCTGGAGCCTCCACGCCGAAGCGTTCCAGGACCCACAGGGTCTCCCGCCGCATGTCGCCCTGGCGTGCAGCGACGACCTCCTCCTCCCCCCGCGCCCGGAGGAGGTGCGCCAGGGCGACGGTAGCGCAGATGCAGTCGGTGTCCGGGTTCTTGTGGCCGACGACGAAGGTCTTCCTCGCCATGGCTGGTCCGTTCGCCCTTCGGATGGGCAAGCCCGCGGCTTGCGCGGGCTCACTCTTCCCAGTGCTCACGGCGGAGTTCGTCCAGCAGGTCGTCCTCCGAGAGGTCAAAGTCCTCAGAGGGGTCGTACTCAAAGAGAGGGATGTCTGCCCCCATCTGGAATTGGAGGAACTCCAGGGCTTCCAGCGCGGCCTGGCTGATGGCCTCGTCGGGGTGGTCCAGGAGGCGGGTGAGGACGCGCTGGGCCTCGCGGCCGCCGATCTGCCCGATGGCCCAGATGGCGGCCTCCCGCACCTCGGCGTCCTCGTCCTCAATGAGTTCAAAGAGCCGGGGCAGCGCGCCGGCGTGTTCCAGTTCGCCGCAGGCGCGGGCGGCCTCGTAGCGGATTTCGGGGTCGGGGTTGAAGAGTTCCCGCTCCACGAGGCTGCGCCACCGGATGTCCGCGCTGCGGCCCATGGCGAAGATGGCGCTCACCCGCATCTTCTGTTCTTCGTCGTAGTAAGCGTCCTCAATGAGGTCGCTGACCGCGGCTTCGCTGGAGTAGGCGATGGCCTCAATGGCGCGGCGCCGGACCTCCAGGTCCTCCTCTGGCGAGTGGATCGTGCCCAGCAGGGCTTCCTCAATGCGCGCGCCTATGGCGGCGCTCACTTCTCCCAGTTCGCTCAGGAGGAGGAACCGTCCCAGGGCTTCCGCCGCCGCCGTCCGGACCAGAGGAGATTCGTCCTGCTCCAGGAGGCGCAGGAAAGGACCCACCAGGCCCACATCCTCGCACTCCCAGAGGCCGTCCACCCCCGCGGCGCGCACTTCGGCGTCGGGGTCGTCCAGGCAGAAGCGGAAGATGGGGTCAAAGTTCAGTTCTATGTTCTCTTCGGCCAGTTCCACCATGGTGCGCGCCATCTTGCGCCGGCGGGCGAGGGGGATCTGGGGCCAGACCTCCCGCACACGCTGCACTTCCGCCCGCGAGAGTTGCGAAAGGAGCCGCAACTGGACCGCCGAAGGGTCTTTTTTGTCTGCGTCCACCAACTGAGCCAACAACCGTTCAAACGCCGTGACCATGCTTGTTCGGGCCTTGCCCCTACCTCTCCTTGATATGCTAAGGCAATTGTAACACAGGACCGCCCATTGGTCAATGCGGTCTGTGCCTGTTGCAGGGCTGACTCGTTTTTACTTTGCCCAGTTGCGAGGATCAGATGCCCAGGGTGTTTTCGCCCTGCGAACGCCATCCGCGAATGAGGGAACGAATCAACGAATGGCTTGGGTCGCGCCGGGCTCATTCGTGTATTCGTTGACCAATTCGTTGATGGCGTTCTCCAGGCCGCTGGACCGCGCTGCCCGCGGAAAAAGGTTGGACACCCGTCCTTGCAGCAGGGCATTTTTACTTTTACAAAGGGGGCCATAACCGCTCTTCCCGGCGCAGAGGGCACGCCAGGAGGCGTGCCCTGCGGTCTGCGGCCTGGCCCTCACTCCTCCCTCTCCGAACAGGAGGCGGCCGCCCGCGCGGCCGGATGTGACGCCCGGCCCCGCCTATGGTATAATCGCCCCCGCGCGAAGGCGCGCCCAGAGGCACCAGGGGCCATCGCGCCCCATCCCAAGCCGTGATGTTCCCACAACCTGAGGAGGTGCATCAATGGAGATGGACAAGGTTTCTGCCGCAATGGAGCGGGCCGGCATCCCCGGGCGGGATGCCTGGGACCTCCCCACCAGTCCCAAACGCTTCCCCGATGGTGCCTGGTACCGCATGGAGATCTCCGGCGTGGAACGCCCCAACGTGCTGGAGGCCCTCATTGACGAGATGCACAAGCGCAGGGTCCCCATCCACCGCGTCATCTCGGTGGTCATGGGGGCGACCCTCCTGGACCGGGCCGAACTGCGGGCCTTCGCCCAGATGGCTGCCGAAGCCAAACTGGAGGTCATCCTCACCCCCGGCCCCCGGGCCGCCTGGGATATCGGCCGCCAGGCCGTCACCCCGGAGGGAGCCTACTCTGGGCTGCGCTTCCGCGGCTCGGACCAGTTGCGCCAGGCCGTGGCCGACATCATGCGCGGCATAGAGATCGGCTTCCGCGGCTTCCTGGTCATTGACGAGGGGTTGCTCTGGCTCCTGAACGAGATGAAGAAGAACGGCGACATCCCCTCGGATGTCATCTTCAAGGTCAGCATCTACGCCGGGCACGCCTCGGCCGCCGGGGGCAGGGTGCTCCAGTCCCTGGGCGCATCCACCTTCAACCCCACCGCCGACCTGAACCTGGCCCAACTAGCCTCCATCCGCCAGGCGGTGGACATCCCCCTGGACCTCCACATCTACCTGACGGAGTCGTTCGGCGGCTACAACCGCTTCTACGACGGCCCGGAGATGGCTCGGGTCTGCGCGCCCTGCTACTTCAAGATCGAGCCCGGCCCCGCCTGCGCCGCCGGCCCCGGCGCGCTCTACAAGCCGTGGGTCAGCCCGCAGATGCTGGCCGACTGGGCCCGGGAGAAGGTCAAATACGCCCAGATCATCCACGAAATCATCCAGGAGAACTTCCCCCAGGCCACCATCTCGGCCCAGGGACCGGCGGACCTGGCCGTGCCCAGGCCCTAGGGAAACCACGGAGGGCACAGAGGTTTCCTTTTGGACCTCTGTGTCCTCTATGGGTTTACCCTCGGTCGGGACCGAAACCAAGAGAGGGGCAATGCCATGAGCCTGGAGTACAAAGGGTTCCGTCCGCGCGGGGTGAGCCCTGCCCTGGTCACCCCCTTTGACAGGGACGAAGAGGTAGACGAATTCGCCCTGCGGCGGCTGGTGCGTGCCGTGCTGCCCTTCGTGGACGGGCTGGTCCCCAACGGCACCACCGGCGAGTTCACCTCCCTCACGGTGGAGGAACGCCAGCGGGTACTGGAAATCGTCCTGGACGAGGTGCAGGGGCGGCGGCCGGTCATCGCCGGCACCGGGGCGGCCTCCACCCAGGAAGCCATCGCCCTGGCCCGCCATGCACAGGCAGCCGGCGCGGCGGCCATCCTGGTCGTCACGCCCTACTTCCTGCACCCCGCCGACAAGGGCGTCTACCAGCACTTCTACGAGGTGGCGACCTCGGTGGACCTGCCGGTCATCCTCTACAACATCCCCCAGACAGTGGATGCCTTTCTGCCCCGCCAGGTGGTGGAAGACCTGGCGGACCTCCCCAATGTGGTGGGCCTGAAGGACTCGTCCGGCTACCTTCCCTACACGATGGAGGTGCTGGAGATGGCGGGCGACCGGCTGACAGTGCTGGTGGGGCACGACGAGGTGGTCCTTCCAGCCTTGGCCGGGGGGTGCGGTGGGATGATCCTGGCCAGCGCCAACGTCTTCCCGGAGGTCTGGCAGCGGGTCTACCAGGCGGTGCAGGCCGGCGACCTGGAGACGGCCCGCTTCTACCAGCGCCAGGTGCAGAAACTGGCCCGCATCTTCTGTCGGCACGGGGGCGGCCTGGCAGTCAAGGCGGCCCTCAACATGATGGGCCTTCAGGTGGGCACGGCGCGGCGACCCTTCAAGGTCGGCGGGAGCCTCACCCACGAGACGCGGGCCGAGATCCAACTGGAACTGGAGAAACTGGGCAAGATCGCGCCCCAGAACCTCCCCTTCACCGTGCCCGATGGCCCCCTGGCCGCCCGGTGGGGCGTGTTGGACCTCTCGCCGGAGGCCATCGCAGAAGCCGGCCTGCGCCTGGGGACCGGCGCGGCAGGGGAAGAGCCGGAGTGGGTCCAGATAGACCTCATCGCCGGGCCCAAGGGCGGCCCCCTGGGGGACGCCTACGCCTACCAACTGACCTACCCTCGCCACGGCTACGAGGCCCTCACGGCCATCCTGGAGCCGAACCTGACGGTCCGGCCTCCGACCCTCATCCTGCCGGCCAACCCCCTGCGGGACCTGCGGCAGGCCAACATGGTCTACGGACCGACCCAGTCGGCGGTGGGCAAGGCCATCGCCGATGCCCTGGCCGAAGGGGTGATCCCCGTTGAGGCTATGGAGGGGGAGGTGATGATCGTCCAGGCCGCGGT
>JBMFPD010000025.1:0-18614 GCA_049969295.1 Anaerolineae bacterium
TCGGTGGACGGCTTCCTGAGAGCCTTCCAGGGGATGGTGCGGGCCATCACCCGCTTCTTTGACGACGTGCTGGTCATGGCCGAGGACCCGGTCCTCCGACAGAACCGCCTGGCCCTCGTGCAGGAGGTCGCCGACCTCCCCAGGGGTCTGGCTGACCTGAGCCGCCTGGAGGGGTTCTGAGGGAGACCTCACCCCTTCCCCCGCCGCCTGCGGTGGCCCCAGGGGATGGGAGAGGTCATCCCTCTGGCCACAGTTCTGGGATGAGGTCCGCAAGGCCCAGGCGCGTGAGCGTCTGGGGCAGGGGCTTGCCTGTCTCCACATCCCACCCCATCTTCTCCCAGTAGTTCCGCTTCATCTGGGGGAAGTGGGCGGCGAAGTGGTAAGGGGCCGCGGGTCCATCCACCGGCTGCGAGGCGTACCGCGGCGCCGGGGCCTCCAGCGCCGGGTCCAGCCCATGCCGGAAGTTGAAAGCCCGCAGTTGGTTGATGGCCCGCCGGCCGATCTCCAGGGCGTCATCCGTGGTCAGGTTCCAGCCGGCCACGGCATTGACGCAGTCCACCACGGCTACAGGGTCGGTGGAGCAGAACCGGCAGATCCCCAGGCAATCCTCAAACTGGCGCCAGCCGCCGGTCACGGCGTTGACGGTGGAGACCTGCTCCGGGTTGAAGGGTTCTGTCAGTTTGGGGGCACCGGGCAGGTCCGGCGGCGAGCCGAAACTGGCCTCAATGGTGCTCGTGTTGGAAAGGCAGGTGTCCAGGAGTTCGTACCAGCGGCCGCGGTGATCGTGGCTGCGAGGACTGGCCCCCTTGAGGGTGTAGATGCCCAGGTTGGGGGCCTCGCCACCCAGACGCCGTGAAGCCCGCATCACCCCTTCGGCCAGCCAGTCGCCGCACCCCTCCCGCCGGGCGATCCGGCGCAGGAGTTCCGCCACCGCCTCCACGTCCCCCCAGGTCAGGTCCAGGCCGTCCAGGTCCGCGGGGGAGATAAGCCCCCTCTCCCGGCACTCCATGAGCCACCCGGCCACCCAACTGGACTCGTTGGCATCCAGACCCAGGCGGTCGGTCAGATTGGAAAGGAAGACCACGGCCCCGGGGTCCGCATTGCCGATCTGGGAGCCCCAGGCGGCCAGGCACTCGTACTCCGGCTCCTCGCCCTCGTACCCGGCGTAGGAGCCTTCCGTCACCCGCACCATCTTCACGTGGGCCACCCGGCACGCCCAGCAGGGGTGAGGGTGGATCTCAAAGTGGGTGCGCAGGTACTGGCCGGAGATCTTCTCATACTCTGGGAAGACGCTGGTGGTGTAGTTCTTCACCGGCAGCATGCCCGTGGCGTGGATGCCGGGCAGGAGCCCGCCCGTGCCGTACTGGTAGACCGTGCCGCCGGCGAACTTGGTGGAGGCGTGCTGGAAGAGGCGCTCCGCAGCCTCGGCAAGGCGGTCGCGGTCGTGGACGGGGACCTGGCGAGACCCCCGGGCCACGGCCACGGCCTTGAGGCGCTTGGCCCCGAAGACCGCCCCCACGCCGTTGTGGGCGGCCACGTGGCCGCGGTCGCCCACCAGGGCGGCGAAGCGGACCCGGTGCTCGCCAGCCGGCCCGATGCTGTAGACGCTCACCCGGTGGGCTGGCAGGCCCAGGTCCTGGGCCACGGCTTCCTCCGTCTCCCAGGTATCCTTGCCCAGGAGGTGGCGGGCATCCCGCAGTTCGGCCGTGCCGTCGTGGATGTACAGGTAGGTCCAGTCTGGGGCGGCCCCGCGGATGACCACGGCATCAACCCCCGAGAGGCGCAGATACGCGCCGAAGAAGCCGCTGGCCTGGGTGGCTCCAGCCAGGTTGGTCATGGGCCCCTTGAAGACGGCGGAGAAGGTGCCGGAGCCGCCCACGCGGGTCCCCCCGAGGACGCCGGAGGCCAGCACGATGCGGTTCTCCGGGTCGTCCCAGGCCACACCCGCAGGCACCTCCTCCCACAGGATGCGCGCCCCGAAGCCGGTGCCGCCTACCCATTTCTGGGCAAAGGCTGGGGCCAGCGGTTCCGTCGTCACCTGGCCTCGGGTGAGGTCCACCCGCAGGATCGCACCAGCGTAGCCGTAGAAGGGTTCAGCCATAGCATCCTCCTTTACGCCGTCGTCTGGCCAGGCGCGGGCGGCGCGCCGGAAAACCCTTCCTCGGCCATCAGGGCCAGGAGCCGGGCCGCCCGCACGGGGTTGAAGACCCCGCACACACACTGGTAGGCCAGGGTCTGCGCTGCCTCCTCCGGCGTTGCCCTGCCCCTCTTGATCTCGCTCACCAGGCGGCGCACGAGGCGCGCCGAGACCATCCCGTGCCCACACATGGTGGTCACCTGCAGGATGTCCTTGTCCGGCAGGAGGTCGGTCCGCCCCCAGATGCCCAGGGAGTACTCCACAGTGTGCTGGCGCAGCCCGGCCTTGCGGGCGCATTCGCCCACCCGGTCAAAGAGGCCCGACACCACCACCGAGACGCCCAGGTCCTCCCGCGCCAGGTCCTCCAGGAGGCGGGCCACTGGCTCTTCGTCGGTGAAGACGGCGTGGACGATGGAGACATCCTGGATGCCGTCCAGGATCGCCTCCAGGGAGTGGGTGAACTTGTTGCCCGTCTTCATGTCCCCGTAGTTGACCGGGTCGTAGGCCAGGGCCATCTCCAGGAAGCGTCGTAGTTTGGGCGCGGACCCTTTCTCGTTGATCCCCTTGGCCGACATGGCGAAGACGACGAAGTCCTGCCGCAGGTTTTCGGGGGTGCCGAGGCGGTGCAAAGTGTGGGACATGTCACGCCTCCTCGCTGAAGAAGGGGTAGGCAGGCTTCCCCAGGCCCACGTTGTTCTTGCCGTTGGGAGAGGGCTGGAACCCCTCGGCCCTCAGCATCTGGAGCATGGGGACCGAGCCGTCCGGCTCCACCAACTGACAGGCGTTCAGGCTGAAGACGGTGTCGATCTCCTGGCTCACGGCCCGCAGGTCCCGCAGGAGAGCCGGGGCCTTGGCCTGGTCTATCTCAAACTCAATGATGGCCGAGAGGACCCGCTCGTCCAGCACTTCCGGGTTGAGGAGGCCCCGGGCTCGGTCCACCATGAGGAAGGTGACCGGGTTCTGCGGCTCAAAGGTCACGCCGTGACGGGCACACACCTCCGCCACCTTCTGTACATCGCGGAAGGAGGTGGAGGTGCCCGGCCGGCCCAACTCAATGGCGATCCCCACCTGGCCCCGCTTGAAGCGGCCGGTCACGTCGTTGGTCTTCATCTCCTCGGTGCCGCGCCCGGGGATGCGGGTCTCCTTGTGCACCTGGACCGGGTCGCTGAAGACGCCCCGCACACTGCGCGGCCAGGTGAGGACGGGGAGGACAAAGGCATCCTCCGGACAGACGCCGGAGCGGTAGCAGACGTTGCACTCCACGCACCGCTCCTGGCCCACCACGACCTGCTTCGTGGCCTTATCGGCCACGATGGCGCCCACGGGGCAGATGCTGATGCACTGGGCACACCGGGTACAGCGTTCCTGGTTGATGATCATCGTGCTCCTCCTCTGGGGCCCCAGCCGTTCCTCCTGATGCGGGACCACATTGGGTGTTGACGATATGTCATTCTGAGCGAAGCGACGGGGAGGTAGGGGCGCACGGCCGTGCGCCCTCCAACCCCACCCCCTGGGCCCCCTCCCCGCACGCGGGGAGGGGCTGGGGGAGGGATGCTCAGAGGACCGTATTGTCAAAATCCTCTGTGGTCCGGCATTAGGCCAGGCCCTCCGGCCGGTACTCCCCGAAGACCCGCCGCAGGACGTCGCAGATCTCCCCCAGGGTGGCGTAGGCCTCCACACAGCGCAGGAAGTGGGGCATGAGGTTCTCCGTGCCGCGTGCCGCTTTCTCCAGGGCGGCCAGGCACTGGCCCACCGCCTCGTTGTCCCGTCGGGCCCGCAGCGCCGCCAGCCGCGCCCGCTGCCGTTCCCCCACTGCGGGGTCCACCTTGAGGAGGCGCGGGCGGCGCTCCTCCGCCACCACGTACTCGTTGACCCCCACGATGACCTGCGCGCCGCTCTCCACCGCCTTCTGGTAGCGGTAGGCGCTCTCCTGGATCTCCTGCTGGATGAAGCCCAGTTCAATGGCCCGCAGCGCCCCACCCAGTTGCTCAATGCGGTCCAGGTAGGCCTGCGCCCGCCGCTCTATCTCGTTCGTCAGGTGCTCCACGTAGTAACTGCCGGCCAGGGGGTCCACCGTATCGGCCACGCCGGATTCGTGGGCCAGGATCTGCTGGGTGCGCAGGGCGATCTGCACCGACTCCTCTGTGGGGAGCGAGAGGGCCTCGTCCCGAGAGTTGGTGTGCAGGCTCTGGGTCCCCCCCAGGACGGCGGCCAGGGCCTGGATGGTCACCCGGACGACGTTGTTCTCCGGCTGCTGCGCCGTGAGAGCGCAGCCGGCCGTCTGGGTGTGGAAGCGCAGGGTCCAGGAACGGGGGTCTCTGGCCCCGAACCGCTCCCGCATGATGCGTGCCCAGAGCCGTCGCGCGGCGCGGAACTTGGCCACCTCTTCAAAGAGGTTGTTGTGGGCGTTGAAGAAGAACGAAAGGCGCGGGGCGAAGTCGTCCACGTCCAGGCCGGCATCCACGGCCGCCTGGACGTAGGCGATGGCGTTGGCGAAGGTGAAGGCCACTTCCTGGACCGCCGTGGCGCCGGCCTCGCGGATGTGGTAGCCGGAGATGCTGATGGTGTTCCACCTAGGGATGTGGTCCTTGCAGTACTGGAAGATGTCCGTCACCAGGCGCATACTGGGGCCGGGCGGGAAGATGTAGGTCCCCCGGGCCACGTACTCCTTCAGGATGTCGTTCTGGACGGTCCCCCGCAGCGCCTCGGGCGGCACGCCCTGCTTCTTCGCCACCGCCACGTACATGGCCAGGAGCACCCCGGCCGGCGCGTTGATGGTCATAGAAGTGCTCACCTGGTCCAGGGGGATGCCTTCAAAGAGGACCTCCATGTCCTCCAGCGAACTGACGGAGACGCCCACCCGGCCCACCTCTCCCTCGGCCATGGGGTGGTCGGCATCGTAGCCGATCTGGGTGGGCAGGTCAAAGGCCACCGAAAGGCCGGTCTGTCCCTGCTCCAGGAGGTAGCGGTAGCGGCGGTTGGACTCCTCGGCTGTGGCGTACCCGGCGTACTGGCGCATGGTCCAGAACCGGCCCCGGTACATGGTGGGCTGGATGCCACGTGTGAAGGGGTACTGCCCAGGGAAGCCCAGGTCTCTGGCGTAGTCCACCTCCACGTCGGCCGGGGTGTAGAGGCGTTCCACTGGGATGCCCGAGAGGGTGGTGAACTGCTCCCGCCGCTCCGGGAACCGCTCCAGCACCGGCCGCAGGACCTCCCGCTCCCATTCCTCCCGCAACCGTTTCAACTCGTCCATCGCGTCCCTCTCCGTCGCACGGGGCTGCGGGTCCGGCCCTCACTCCAGGACTACCAGCACCTCGCCCAACTCTACGTCCTGGCCCGGCCGCACCCGCACCTGCACCGCCCTGCCCGCCCGCGGGGCCCGCAGTTCGTTCTGCATCTTCATCGCTTCCAGCACGCAGACCACCTGGTCGGCCTGGACCTCCTGCCCTTCTTCCACCAGGACCTGGATGATCTTGCCCGGCATGATGGCGGTGACCGCGTCTGCGCCCGAGGGCACCGCCCTCTGGTCGTCTGGCCTCCTGGCGGGCGCGGCCTGGGGGGTCTCCTCCAGCCCATCCACCTGGTAGGCATGGGCGATCCCGTCCACCAGAGCCTCCCGCTCCCGGACCTCCACCTCGTGGCGACGGCCGTCCACCACGACCACGCCCTCCTCCGGGAACTCCACGGAGAAGGGCTGGCCGTTCACCAGGACCCGGTCGCCTTCCCACTCCACCTCATGGCGTTCGCCATCTAGAATGAGGGTGAAGCGTCTCACCACTTGGTCCATCCTCCGATGTGGGTTGCCGGCGCGGGCCGGGCGGCCCACTTCCAGGGGGAGATGGCTGGCCGGCGCGGCTGGACCTGTTCGCGTGCGGCAGCCTCCCGTTCTTCCTGCAGGCGGCCCAGGGCGGCGGCCACCGCCGCGGCCACCTCCAGGCGGCGGGCCCGGCCGGCGGCGCGGCGCTCCAGGAAGGGCCTCGCCACCTGAGGGAAGAGGGCGTAGGAAAGGACGTCTTCCTCGCTCTGGGCCAGGTCGCCGATCTCCGCCCTGGCCCTCTCGTAGCCCGGCGGGAGGAGGTCCGCCGGGCGGCAGGCGATGGGCTCTTCATCGCCGATGGCCAGGCGCTTCACCTCCGGGTCAATCGGCGCCGGGGGGCGGCCGTAGTAGCCCCGGACGTAGTTGCGCACTTCCTCTGTAATGACCTTGTACCGCTCCCCCAGGAGCACGTTCAAGGTGGCCTGGACGCCCACGATCTGGCTGCTGGGGGTCACCAGAGGTGGGTAGCCCAGTTCCGCCCGCACCCGGGGCACCTCCTGGAGCACCTCCGGGAGCCGATCCTCGGCCCCCTGCTCCCGCAACTGCGAGACCAGGTTGGAAAGCATCCCCCCAGGGATCTGGAACTGGAGCACGCCCACGTCCACCGGGGGCAACTCGCTCTCAAAGCGGCGGTACTTCTTGCGTACCTCCCAGAAATAGGCCCCGATCTCCGCCAGGAGGTCCAGGTCCAGGCCCGTGTCCCGCTCGGTGCCCCGGAAGATGCTGACGATGGTCTCCGTGGGCGGGTGGGACGTCCCCTGGGAGAGGCCCGAGATGGCCGTGTCCACTCCGTCGGCCCCGGCCTCGGCCGCCTTGACCAGCGCGGCGGTGGCCATACCGCTCGTGGCGTGGGAATGGACCTGGACTGGCAGGCCCACCTCGGCCTTGAGGCGGCGCACCAGGTCGTAGGCCGCCCCCGGCGTGAGGAGGCCGGCCATGTCCTTGATGCACAGGGAATCAGCTCCCAGCGCGGCTAAGTCCTTCCCCATCTGGACGAAGGTCTCCAGGCTGTAGACAGGACCGGTGGTGTAGCAGATGGCCGCCTGGACGTGCGCGCCGGCGTCCTTGGCCACCTGCATGGCCCAGCGCATGTTGCGCACGTCGTTCAGGGCGTCAAAGATGCGGAAGACGTCAATGCCGTTGGCGTGGGCCCGCCGCACGAAGCGCTCCACGATGTCGTCCGGGTAGTGGCGGTAGCCCACCACGTTCTGCCCCCGCAGGAGCATCTGGAAGCGGGTGCGGGGCATGGCCTCCCGCAGGCGGCGGAGGCGCTCCCAGGGGTCCTCGTCCAGGAAGCGCATGGCGGCGTCAAAGGTCGCGCCGCCCCACATCTCCACCGACCAGAACCCGACCCGGTCCAGTTTCTCGGCGATGGGGAGCATGTCCTCCAGGCGCATGCGCGTCGCCAGGAGCGACTGGTGGGCGTCCCGAAGGCACAGTTCGGTGATGCGCAAAGGGTTCTTCCCCATAGACCCTCTCCAGCAACCTACCTCACCTCTCCCTACCCCCGCCGCCTGCGGCGGCACCGGGGGATGGGAGAGGTCTCATCCCCACCTCACCCCTTCCCCTCTCCGGCTCGGAGAGGGGAAGGGGGCCAGGGGGTTGGGGTGAGGTCTCCTCAGCCAATTTCCACCAGGGGCTGGTCGCCCGCTACGGACTGACCCTGGGCCACGTACACCCTGCGGACAGTGCCTGCCCGCGGGGCACGCAGTTCCGTCTCCATCTTCATCGTCTCCAGGAGGAGCAGGAGGTCGCCGGCGACGACTTCCTGGCCCTCCTGTGCCAGGACCTGCAGGACCAGGCCCGGCAGAGGTGCGCGGACCACGGCGGGGCCCGTCGGCGGCCCCCAGCCCTCGGGGCTCCCCTCCAGGCCGTGGGTCCACTCCTCCCGGACGTCCACGGCGTGCTCCTGACCCCGCAGGAGGATGCGCCACACCTCCCCCCGCCGCTCCGCGTAGGCCTCGTAGGAGACATGGTCCAGCAGGAGCGAGTAGAGGTACGGTTCTTCCACCGGCTGGAGGTCCACGGACACAGGTTTCCCGTCCACCAGAACCTGGCCGTCCGGGGCGATCTCCACGGTGAAGGTGGTATCCCCGACCTTAGCGATGTACTTCATCGGCGCATCCCTCCCCAGCGGCCCACCACGCGCCAGGCCCGCGCGTCGGGGCGGCGTCCGATGAGGTTGGCCTCCTGCCGTTCCCGGTGGGTGAGGAGCGCGGCCAGGACGGCCGCGGCCCGCATGTGCTCCAACTCCCGCGCCTCGTGGCGGAAGCGCGGCTCCTCGCCGAACAGAACGCTGAACCGCCCCTCCCGGAACTCCGGGCTGGCCAGGACCCGCTGGTGGAAGGGGATGTTGGTGGCCACCCCCAAGATGCGGAACTCCTCCAGGGCCCGCTGCATCCGCTGGATCGCCTCCTGGCGGGTCGCCCCCCAGACGATGACCTTGGCCAGCAGGGGGTCGTAGTAGGGGCCGACCTCGGCCCCCCGGTAGATGCCCGACTCCACCCGCACGCCCGGCCCCACCGGTTCGTGGAGGGCATGCACCGTCCCCAGGGAGGGGGCGAAGTCCCGGCTGGGGTCCTGGGCGAGGATGCGGCACTCTATGGCGTGCCCCCGCACCTGGACTTCTTCCTGGCGGATGGGCAGGGGCTCGCCCGCGGCGATGCGCAGTTGGGCCTCCACTAGGTCCACCCCGGTGACCATCTCCGTCACCGGGTGCTCCACCTGCAGGCGGCAGTTCATGCCCAGGAAGTAGAACCTCCCCTCCTCGTCCAGCAGGAACTCCACCGTGCCCACGTTGCGGTAGCCCACGATCTGGGCCACCCGCAGCGCAGCGTGGCACAGTTCCCGTCGCACCGCTTCGTCCAGAGCCAGAGAGGGAGCCTCTTCAATGACCTTCTGCATCCGCACCTGGATGGAACTCTCGTGGTCGTAGAGGTGCACCGCCTGGCCGGCCTGGTCGGCCATGAGGGTCACCTCCACGTGGCGCGCGTTGGGGATGGCCTTCTCCAGGAGCAGGGAGTCGTTGCCAAAGCGGCTGAGGGCCTCGCGACGGGCCCGGATGAGGACCTGCCGCAGTTCGTCCGGGTCCCGGGCGAAGTAGAGGCCCCAGTACCCCCAGCCGAAGGCCGCCTTGACCACCAGGGGGTACCCCAGGCGGGCCGCCTCTTGCTGGAGGGCGATGTCGTCCAGGGCTTCGTGGGTGCCCGGGGCCACCGGTACGCCCGCTGTGGCCACCTTCTGGCGGGCGGCGATCTTGTTGCCCATGAGGGCGATGGTCTCCGGGCGAGGCCCCACGAAGCGGATGCCGGCGTCCTCGCAGGCCTGGGCCAGGCGCGGGTCTTCCGCCAGGAAGCCGTACCCCGGGTGGAGGGCGTCCACGCCGGCCCGCACGGCGACATCCATGATGCGCTCCAGGTTGCCGTAACTCGCCTGGACCGGGGCAGGGCCGATGGGGTAGGCTTCGTCGGCGTAGCGCACGTGGAGCGCGCCCCGGTCCCCATCGGAGTAGACGGCCACCGTCAACAGGCCGAGGTCCCGGCAGGCCCGGATGATCCGCGCCGCGATCTCCCCTCGGTTGGCCACCAACACCTTGCGGATGCCCATCATAGAGGGATGTTCCCGTGCTTCTTGGGTGGGTTCATGTCCCGTTTGTTGGCCAGCATCTCCAGGGCATTGATGAGGCGGGGCCGCGTCTCCCGCGGCTCAATGACGTCGTCCACGAAGCCCCGCTCCGCGGCGACGTAGGGGTTGGCGAAGAGGTCCCGGTATTCCTGTGTCAGCCGTTCCTTGGCCGCCTCCGGGTCCTCCGCCTCGGCGATCTCCCTGCGGAAGACGATGTTCACCGCCCCCTCCGGCCCCATGACGGCGATCTCCGCCGTGGGCCAGGCCAGGACGAGGTCCCCCCGCACGTGGCGGGAGTTCATCACGCAGTAGGCCCCGCCGTAGGCCTTGCGGGTGATGACCGTCACCTTGGGGACGGTGGCCTCGCAGAAGGCGTAGAGGAGTTTGGCCCCGTGGCGGATGATGCCGCCATGTTCCTGGGCCACGCCGGGCAGGAACCCTGGCACGTCCTCAAAGACCACCAGGGGGATGTTGAAGCAGTCGCAGAAACGGACGAACCGAGCCCCTTTCACTGAGGCGTTGATGTCCAGGACGCCGGCCAGGACCGCCGGCTGCTGGGCCACCACCCCCACGCTCTGACCGCCCAGGCGGGCGAAGCCGATGATGAGGTTCTGGGCGTAGTGCTGCTGCACCTCCAGGAACTCGCCGTCGTCCACCACCCGGCGGATGATCTCCTTCATGTCGTAGGGCTTGGTGGGGCTTTCGGGGACGATGTGGTTCAGTTCCTCGTCCATGCGCAGGGGGTCGTCGCGGGTGGGGACGAAAGGCGGGTCCTCCATGTTGTTCTGCGGGATGTAGGAGAGCAGGCGACGGATCAGTTGCAGCGCGTCCCGCTCGTCCTCGGCGGCGAAGTGGGCCACCCCGCTCACGGTGTTGTGGGTCCAGGCCCCGCCCAGTTCCTCAAAGGTGACCTCCTCGTGGGTCACGGCACGGATGACGTCCGGCCCAGTGATGAACATGTGGCTCGTGTTCTTGACCATGATGATGAAGTCGGTGAGGGCCGGGGAGTAGACCGCACCGCCCGCGCACGGCCCCATGATGGCCGAGATCTGGGGGATGACCCCCGAAGCCAGGGTGTTGCGCAGGAAGATGTCGGCGTAGCCGGCCAGGGCCATCACCCCTTCCTGGATGCGCGCCCCACCGGAGTCGTTGAGGCCGATGACCGGCGCGCCGTTCTTCATGGCCAAGTCCATGACCTTGCAGATCTTGGCCGCGTGGGCTTCGCCCAGGGAGCCGCCGAAGACGGTGAAATCCTGGGAGAAGATGAAGACCAGCCGGCCGTCAATGGTCCCGTAGCCGGTCACCACGCCGTCGCCCAGGACCTTCTTGTCGGCCATGCCGAAGCGAGTCTCGCGGTGGGCGACGAACATGTCCAGTTCGCGGAAACTCCCCCGGTCCAGGAGGAGTTCCACTCGCTCGCGGGCGGTGAGTTTCCCCTGCTCGTGCTGGCGGGCGATCCGTTCTGGCCCGCCTCCCTGGCGGGCCTGTTCCCTCTTCCTGTGCAGGTCGGCGATCCGTGCGTCTCCTTCCATGAACCTCCCTCAAAGGCGGAGATTGGCCTGATTCTCGGATGGATCAGGCTTCCATACAGCCCATAACACCGTACAGCGCCCTACGGCACGCCCCACCTCACCCCTACCCCCTAGCCCCCTTCCCCTCTCCGGCTCGGAGAGGGGAAGGGGGAGAGGGCCTTCAGCGCAGGATCTGGTTGGCGATGACCAGACGCTGGATCTCATTGGTCCCCTCGTAGATGCGGGTGATGCGGGCATCCCGGTAATAGCGTTCCACCGGGTACTCCTGCATGTACCCATAGCCGCCCAGGATCTGGATGGCGCAGTCGGTCACGAAACTGGCCGTCTCCGAGGCGAACAGTTTGCACATGGACGACTCCAGGGTGTGGCGCTCGCCCGCGTCGTGCTTGAGGGCCGCCTGAATGGTCAGGAGGTGGCTGGCCTCAATGCGGGTGATCATGTCCGCCAGCATCCATTGGATGGCCTGGAAGCGGGCAATGGGCTGGCCGAACTGCTTCCGCTCCTGGGCGTAGCGGAGGGCCGTCTCGTAGGCCGCCCGGGAGATGCCCACCGCCTGCGCCCCGATGCCGATGCGCCCCGCGTCCAGGGCGACCATGGCGATCTTGAACCCCTCGCCCTCCTGGCCCAGGCGGTTGGCGGCCGGGACCCGGCAATCCTCAAAGATCAGTTCGCTGGTGGCCGAGGCCCGGATGCCCATCTTGTGCTCCACCTTGCCCACGCTGAAGCCAGGGGTCCCCTTCTCCACGATGAAGGCGGTGATGCCCCGGTGTCCCTGGGATTTGTCGGTCATGGCGAAGAGGAGCACCAGGTCGGCGAAGGGGCCGTTGGTGATGAAGTGCTTGGTCCCGTTGATGATGTAGACGTCGCCATCCCGCACAGCGGTGGTCTTCTGGGCCGCGGCATCGGAGCCGGCCTCCGGCTCCGTGAGGGCGAAGGCCCCGATCTTCTCGCCCCGAGCGGCCGGCCGCAGGAACCGTTCCTTCTGTTCCTCTGTGCCGAAGACGCTCAGGGGGTAGTTGAACAGGGAGTTCTGCACCGCCATCACCACAGCGGTGGAAGCGCAGGCTTTGGAGATCTCCTCCAGGGCCAGGACGTAGGAGACGGTGTCGGCCCCGCCGCCGTCGTACTCCTCTGGCACCGTCAGGCCCAGGAACCCCAACTGGGCCATCTTGCGGATGGCGGCAAAGGGGACTTCCCCCCTGGCGTCCATCTCCGCGGCGATGGGCGCTACCTCGTTCTCAGCGAAGCGCCGCGCCGTTTCCTGCACCATCTTCTGCTCTTCATTGAGGGTGAGATCCACGGCACCAACCTCCTTGTATGGGCGTGATAGGCCTTTTAACTCGGCGAACGGGCCCCTGAGGGCCTTCTCTCATGCGGCGTACTCGTAGAAGCCACGGCCCGTCTTGCGGCCCAGGCGGCCTGCTGCCACCATCTTGCGCAGGAGAGGGCAGGGGCGGTACTTCGGATCGCCCAGGTCCTTGTGCATCACCTCCAGGATGTACAGGCAGACGTCCAGGCCGATGAGGTCGGCCAGGGCCAGCGGCCCTATGGGGTGGTTCATGCCCAGTTTCATCACCGTATCTATGGCTTCTGCGTCGGCCACCCCTTCCATCAGGCAGTAGATGGCCTCGTTGATCATCGGCAGGAGGATGCGGTTGGCGACGAAGCCGGGGGAGTCGTTGACCAGGACGGGCGTCTTACCCAGCCGAAGGGCCAGGTCCCGCACCAACTCCACCGTGGTCTCAGCCGTCTCCAGGCCCCGCACCAGTTCCACCAGGGACATGAGGGGCACGGGGTTCATGAAGTGCATCCCCATGACCCGGTCGGGGCGACGGGTCGCGGCACCGATCTCGGTGATGGAAATGGAAGAGGTATTGCTGACCAGCACCACCTCGGGCCGGGTCAGGCGGTCCAGGTCCCCGAAGACGCGCTTCTTCAGGTCGGCGTTCTCCACTACCGCCTCCACGACGAAGTCCGCGTCGGAGACCGCCCCCAGTTCGGTGGTAGGCCGCACCCGGGCCAGGGCCGCCTCGGCCGCGGCCTGGTCCATCTTCCCCCTGGCGACGAACTTCTCCAGGGAACGCCGGATGTTCCCCAGGCCCCGGTCCAGGGCTTCCGGGGCCACGTCCACCATGACGACGTCGTAGCCGGCCTGGGCGAACACCTGGGCGATGCCGCTGCCCATGGTGCCAGCCCCGACCACCCCCACCGTGCGGATCGTCCATTCCACCATGGCACCGACCTCCTTGTCCTTGTGCATGGGATCTCCGGGGAGAGGCCGTCCTGGCTCCCCCTTTTCCGCCACCCGCATTATAGCAAACTTTGGAGGGATTGGCTAACCGGCCGCCTGGCACCTTCGCCGCAGGCAGGTCCAGGCAAACAGCCCGACCCCCAGGAGGCGCACCCCGCCGGCCAGGAGCATGGCCTCGCGCAGGCCTATGGCCTCCGCCAGGGCCGACCCGACCAGGGGCGCGGCGAAGGCTGCCAGGTTGATCGCCACGGTATAGAGAGCCACGTAGGTCGCTCGTTGGCCCTCGGGGGCCAGGGCCAGGCTCACATTGAAGAGGGCCAGGTTCAGGCCGGCCCCGAACAGCCCTCCCCACACCGAGACGCCCAGGAGGGGGGAGAGGGTGGTGGACAAGGCGGTCAGGATGGGGTAGAAGGCGAGCCCCGCCGCACCCCATACCAGCATCTGCTCCTCCCTCCACCGGCGGGCCAGCCGGCCCGCCAGCCAGTAGCCTGCGATGTTGGCCAGCGTGTGCAAGGTGGTGAAAGAGCCGATCCAGCGGTCGCTGGCCCCCAGAACCCGCACCCGGTAGATGGAATACAGGGCCGCGGGCAGGTACAACCCCCAGTGGTAGACGAAGGCGCTCCCGAGGAACCCCAGGAACCGCCTCTGGGCTGCCAGCCGCCCCCAGGCCGAGCGGACCTGGCCCCACTGGAGCCCGGCAGCCCCCGCGGGGCGCGCTGCGGCAGGAGCCCCCACTTCCGGCAGGCGGATGCGCCGAAGATACCGCAGGCTCAGGAGCGAAGCGCACGCCCCCACCCCGAACAGCACCTGGTAGTTGAGGGGGAAGGGCGTGAGATCCAGCCACCAGCCGCCGGCCATGGCCACCAGCATGGTGGTCACCCCAAGGATGACGTTGCGGCGGCTCACCACCAGCGCCCGGTCCCGGGGCGAGGCCAGGTCCCCGATGAGGACAGTGATGCCCAGGTTGAGGACCGCGGCCGGGACCGTGGCCAGGGCCACCAGGAGCACCACCGCGCCCATCCGCCAGGAGGTGCCCAGGAGCGGCACTAGGGCCAACAGCATGTAGGCCAGGCGCTGCCAGACCACCGTCTGGAGGAGGATGAGGAGCCGTCGCCCCCGCTGCTGGTCCAGGAGCCGGGCGGCCGGCACCGGGACCAGCACGTTGACCAGGGCTGGAAGTGCCGTCAGCAGGCCGATCTGGAAGGAAGTCGCGCCAAGGCGGACGGCGAAGACCTCCAGGAAGGTGGTGGTCACGCCGCTCAGCACCCCGAAGCAGAAGGTCTCCAGGTAGAGGTTGCGCTCGTTGGCCGCCTGGCGGGACCCGACCAGGGCGAGTTCAACGGAAGCCGCGAGCCTGGAAGCAAGCCGCCGCACAAAGAAGCGCGCTCGGAGCCATTCCGCCCGAGCGCGTATCTTGAGAAAGCGCATGTGGCGGGCCAGGGCCCCTGGGGGGTGCCTACCCCGTCTTCTGCTCATGGGCCAGGACCGCCTTGAGTTTGTCGTAGGTCTGGGTGAGGAGTTCCGGCATGACCCGGGTTTCGGCCATGATGGGCATGAAATTCGTGTCCCCCTCCCACCGGGGGACGACATGGACGTGCACGTGCTCCGAAATGCCGGCGCCAGCGGCCCTGCCGATGTTCACGCCGATGTTGAACCCATCCGGTCGGAGGGCTTTGCGCAAGACCCGCAGGGACAGGTTGATGAGGTCCATGATCTCCTGGCAGGTCTCCGCGTCCAGGTCTTCCAGCGAGGGGGCATGTCCCCGCGGGATGATCATCAGGTGCCCCGTGTTGTAGGGGTAGAGGTTGAGCATGATGCAAGCGTGCTGGCCCCGGTGCAGGACCAGGTTCTCCCGGTCCGCATCGCTGGCCATCTTCTCGCAGAAGACACAGCCATCGTGTTTCTCGCTCACGAGGTACTCCATTCTCCAGGGTGTCCAAAGGCGTTTCATGTCGTCCCTCTCGTGCCGGGTACCGCGCGGGGAGGCCACGCCTCGCCCTGCTGCCAGATTATACCCAGCCCTGCACTCCGTGTCAATGACGCGCTTCCTCGCCGTGGGGCTGACTCATCCTTGACAGACCGTAGGTCACGCTTGCAGCGTGACTTCTCTGGCACGCCGCAGGCGTGCCCTACCAGTTGCCGAGACCACCAACACAAGATGCAACCGCCTCCTGGCGTGCCCCGATTTGACAGGTCTGCGCCCCTGTGGTACAATGCCCCCGCCTTGACAAAGGGCGTAGAGGGTTCGCAGGAATGGCATCCAACATCACCCTGAAGAAGTGGAGCAAGAAGGCGAGTCCAGACCCGCGGTCTGGATGACTGCGTTTGCTCACTTCTCAAGGGTGCGAAGAGGGAGGCCAGTTCTCCAGACCGCATGGAGGACTGGCCTTTTTGGTTGGACGGAAGAGGCACTCCGTGGAACCGCTGACGTGGGCCGCTGATAGCAAGAAGCAGGGCAAGGGCAAGAAGCCAGACCCCGGGTCTGGTTAACGGCTCTTGCCCCACGGCGGCGGCACAGGCCAACTCCCCCAGACCCGGGAAAGCGCACCGGGTGGGGGAGTTGGCCTTTTTTTGATGCCACATCCAGAGGGAGAAGGAGGGACCATGCCCATCCAACGGTTTGCCATCGTGGATTCCACCCTGCGGGAGGGGGAGCAGTTTGCCGAGGCCTCGTTCACCTCGGAGCAGAAGGTGGCCATCGCCCAGGCCCTGGACGCCTTCGGGGTGGAGTACATTGAATTGACCTCTCCCGCAGCCTCGCCCCAGAGCCTGCACGATGCCCGCACCATCGCCGGCCTCGGCCTGAAGGCCAAAGTCCTCGTCCACGTCCGCTGCCACCTGGAGGACGTCCGCCTGGCCCTGGAAGCCGGGGTGGATGGCGTGAACATCCTCTTCGGCACCTCCCCCTGGCTTCGCCTGTACAGCCACGGCCACGGGATCCCCGAGATCATCGCCCGCGCCCAGGAGGTCATCCGCTTCGCCAAGGACCACGGCCTGGAGGTCCGTTTCAGCGCCGAGGATACCTTCCGCACCGACCTCCAGGACCTCTTCGCTGTCTACCGGGCAGTGGACGCCTGTGGGGTGGACCGGGTGGGAGTGGCCGACACGGTGGGCGTGGCCACACCCCGCCAGGTCTACGCCCTCATCCGCGCCTTGCGCCGCGCCGTGCGGGCCGATATAGAGTTCCACGGCCACAACGACAGCGGCTGTGCCGTGGCCAACGCCTTCAGCGCCCTGGAGGCCGGGGCCACCCATGTGGACGTGACCGTGCTGGGCATCGGCGAGCGCAACGGCATCACCTCCCTGGAGGGGCTCATCGCCCGCCTCTACACCGTGGACCCGGACCTGGTGCGGCGCTACAACCTGCCCCTCCTCCGCCACCTGGACGAACTGGTGGCCCAGGCTGTGGGCATCACCATCCCCTTCAACCACTGCATCACCAGCCCCACGGCCTTCGTGCACAAGGCCGGGTTGCACACCAAGGCCGTCCTGGCCAACCCGGCCAGTTACGAGGCCCTGGACCCCCGGGAGTTCGGCCTGGCCCGTTCCCTGCGCATTGCCCACCGCCTGACCGGCTGGAACGCCATCCGCGCCCGCGCCCAGGAACTGGGCCTTTCCCTCACCGAAGCCCAGGTGCGGGAAGCCACCCGCTACATCAAGGCCCTGGCCGACCAGAGGCCCCTCTCCCTGGGCGAGGTGGATGCCATCCTCCAGGCCTGGGCCCGCGGCGGGGGCGAAGCGCGGCCACTGGAGAGGCCTCACCAGGGCAGCCCCCAGGGGGCACCAGCCAACCTTGGGTGAAGGAGACGAATCTCATGGAACAAACCCTCTTGGAACAGATCATCTCCCACGCCGCAGGCCGTCCGGTCCGGGCGGGGGAACTGGTGGTGGTCCCGGTGGACATGGCCATGGCCGTGGACTCCATCGCCCCCAGCGTGGTCCGCATCCTGCGGGAGGACCTGGGCATGGAACGGGTGGTGGACCCGGACCGGGTGGCCATCGTCATAGACCACGTAGCGCCGCCCAGCACCGTGGCTGTGGCCGAGGCCCAGGCGGCCCTGCGCCGCTTCGCCGCCGAGCAGGGCATCTGCCACTTCTTTGACGTGGGGCATGGCGTCTGCCACCAGGTGCTGATAGAAGAAGGTCTTGCCGCACCGGGGCGCATCGTGGTAGGGTCCGACTCCCACTCCACCAGTTACGGCGCGGTGGGCGCGTTCGGGACCGGCATGGGCGCAAGCGACGTGGCCCTCATCTGGGCCACCGGGCGCACCTGGCTGCGCGTCCCCGAGACGATCCGGGTGGAGGTCACAGGGCACTTCCGGCCCTGGGTAGGGGCCAAGGACCTGGCCCTGTGGCTCGCCGGCCAGATCGGAGCAGATGGCGCTGCCTATCAGGCCCTGGAGTTCCACGGTGTGGAGGCCTTCTCCCTGGCCCAGCGGTTCACCCTCTGCAACCTGGCTGTGGAGATGGGGGCCAAGGCCGGCATTGTCTTCCCCTCCGGAGAGGTAGCGGCCCAGTTCCCTCCCCCGGACTGGCTCCACTCCCCCGCTGAGGACGCGCCCTACGCCCGCCGCGTGGTCTGCCCCCTGGATCGCCTGGGACTCCAGATCGCCGTGCCGCCCCACGTGGACCAGGTGGTGCCCCTAGAAGCCCTGGGCCGGGTGCTGGTGGACGTGGTCTTCCTGGGCTCCTGCACCAACGGCCGCCTGGAGGACCTTCGCACCGCCGCCGCGATCCTCCGGGGACGTCGGGTGGCGCGGGGCGTGCGTTTCCTCGTCTGCCCGGCCTCCCACCGCGTGCTGGAGGCGGCCGCGGCCGAGGGCACGCTCCAGGTCCTCCTGGAGGCGGGGGCAGTCCTCCTCCCGCCCGGCTGTGGCCCCTGCCTGGGCCGGCACCTGGGGGTCCTGGCCCCAGGGGAGGTCTGCCTGAGCACGGCCAACCGCAACTTCCGGGGGCGGATGGGGTCGCCGGAAGCGCGCATCTACCTGGGGAGCCCGGCCGTGGCCGCGGCGACGGCCCTCGCTGGCTTCATCGCCGCCCCCGACATCCCACCAGACGAAGCATAGGAGGAAACCATGGCCCGCGTGTGGAAGTTCGGCACCGACGTGGATACCGACCAGATCCTGCCTGGCCGCTTCGCCCCCTACCTGGTGGGCGAGGAGAACCTGGGCAAGTACCCCTTCTGCGAACTGCGGCCGGAGTTCCCCCGGGAGGTACGCCCTGGGGACCTCATCGCCGCCGGGGCCAACTTCG
>JBMFPD010000026.1:0-18582 GCA_049969295.1 Anaerolineae bacterium
GGGGGAAGTCCTCCCACCCCGGCACGTGGTGGGAGAGGAGCACGTGCCCCCGGGCCGCGTCCACAGGCCCGCCGAAACTGACTCCCACGGCTGCCGGGCGCACGCCAGCCTCATCCATCAGGCGGCGGGCCAGGGCCAGGATCTCCCGGCGGTCAGTTGCGGCATCCGCACCCGGCGGAGAAGGGACCTGGGCCCGGGCAAGCCACCGGGCTTCCCCGGTGCAGGCCAGGCCCGCGGTCAGTTTGGTCCCTCCGAAGTCCAGGGCGAGGAGCGTCTTGCCGTCAGCCATTGCCCACTAGCGAGCACACAGGGCGAGGAAGATGGCGTGGAGCACCACGAGATGCGCGTCCTCAATCTGCTGCATGGACTCGGCGGGGACGATGATGCACAGGTCCACCAGGTCCCGCAGCGCGCCGCCATCGCGGCCGGTCAGCCCGATGCGGAAGAGGCCCCGGTCCCGGGCCACTTCCATCGCCCGCAGGACGTTGGGGGAATTGCCGCTGCCGCTGATGCCGAAGGCCACGTCGCCCGGCTCTGCCAGGGCCTCCAGAGGTCCGGCGAAGACCGTCTCGTAGCCGTAGTCGTTGGCGTGGGCGGTGAGGACGGGGATGCTGTCGCAGAGGCTGATGGCCCGGAGGCCGGGCTTGCCGGGCCGGGCCGCGCTCTTGAGGAGGTCCACGGCGATATGGGAGGCGTTGGCGGCACTCCCTCCGTTGCCGAAGAGGAAGACCCGCCGCCCCTCGTCCCAGGCGCGGCCCAGAACGTCCACGGCGCGCGCGATCTCCTCCGCCGGGAGGTTCCGCAGCACCTCGCAGACCTGCGCTGTGTAGTGGCGGATGTGGTCCGCTGTCGTCTGTGCCATCGTTACCCCTTGAGCGAACCGGCCAGAAGGCCGCGCATGAAGTAGCGTCCCAGGAAGATGTAGACCAGGAGAGTGGGCAGGGCGGCGATGAGGGCGCCGGCCATCTGCACGTTCCACTCCACGATGTAACTGCCGGCCAGGTTGTTCAGGCCCACGGTGATGGGCTGGATGGCCGGGTTCTGGGCCACGGTCACGGCGAAGAGAAAGTCGTTCCAGATGGACGTGAACTGCCAGATCAGGACCACCACGAAGCCGGGCATGGAGATGGGGAACATGATCCAGCGGTACACGCCCAGGAGGTTGGCCCCGTCAATCTTCGCCGCCTCCACCATCTCCGTGGGCACGGTGGCGTAGTAGTTGCGGAAGATGAGGGTGGTGATGGGGATGCCGTACACCGTGTGGACGAAGATGAGCCCCGGGATGGTCCCGTAGAGGCCGATGCGGCTCAGGGACTGCACCAGAGGGATCAGGATGCTCTGGTAGGGGATGAACATCCCGAAGAGAAGGGCAGCGAAGAGGGTATCCGACCCCCGGAACTTCCACTTGGAGAGGACGTAGCCGTTCATGGAGCCGAGGAGGGCCGAGAGGAGGGTGGCCGGCACGGTGATGTAGACGCTGTTCATGAAGTTGAGGGAGAGGCCGCGGAAACCTTCGTCCACGCTCCCGTACCACGCCTTCAGGAAACTGTCAAAGTGGATGCCCGAAGGCGGCTCCCACATGCGGTACAGGCTCACCTCGGCGAAACTCTTCATGCCCGTCACCAGGAGGACGTAGACCGGCATCAGGTAGAAGGCGGCGAACAGGGTGAGGGCCGCGTAGATGAGGAGCCGCGGCCAGCGCACCCGCACCCGGAAAGGACGGCGACGCTCTGCAAGTGAGGTCATGCGGCAGTCTCCCTGCGTGTGCTGGAGTAAAGGTACGGGACGATGAGGACGGCGACCATGATCAAGAGGATGATGGCGATGGACGCGCCCTGGGCGAAGCGGTTGCTGTGGAAGGTGGTCTCCCACATGAAGAAGGCCGGCACGTCGGTGGAGAAGCCGATCCCCGGCCCGGTCATGGCCACCACCAGGTCGTAGATCTTCAGGGAAATGTGGCCCAGGATGATCACCGCGCCCAGGGTGATGGGCCGCAGGAGCGGCAGGACGACGTAGCGGTAGATCTGCACCTCGCTCGCCCCGTCCACACGGGCGGCCTCCCGCAGTTCCTCGGGGATGCCCCGCAGGCCCGCCAGGTACAGGGCCATCACGTACCCCGACATCTGCCAGGTGGCGGCGACGACGAGGGAGATCATGGCCACGGAGATGCCCACTTTGTCCGTGGTCAGGAAGCCCAGGCCGATGCGGTTCAGGACCATCCCCAGGTTGGATTCGGGGTGGATGTAGAGGACGGTCGGGTCGGTGAACCAGCCCCATTTGAGGAAGCCCAGCCCCATGTGCTCCAGGAGGAGGTTCACCCCGGTGCTGCCCATCTCCGGGCTCCCGGGGTTCAGGAGCCACCGCCAGACAACACCCGTGACGACGAAGGAGATGGCCATGGGGAAGAGGTAGACGCTGCGGAAGAAGTTCTCCCCCTTCACCCGCTGGTCCAGCAGGACGGCCAGGAAGAAGCCGATGGCCAGGCTGGCTGCCAAGAAGAACACGGTGAAGACCACCGTGTTGCGGACGTCAATCTGGAAGCGAGGGTGCGCGAAGAGGGTCTGATAATTGCGCAAGCCCACCCAGGTGAAATCGGGCAAGAGTTTGTTCCACCGGGTCAGGGAGACGTAACCGGTGAAGCCGATGAACCCGTAGACGAAGACGGCGATGGCCAGAATGGAAGGGAGGATGAGCAAGATGGCCAGAACGCGGTCCCAGTCCCAGCGTCTCATGGTTGTCGGGCTCCTGACACAAAGGGCGGGGCAGCCCTCGTTGAGGCTGCCCCGCCCAGGAGACAGCCTGGCTTACTTGCAGGCCCCGGCGTCCACGCAGGCGGCCTGGAGGGCGGTCTGCGTGCCGGCCACATCGCCGCTGGTGACGAAGAGGGTGATGGCATCCTTGAAGTCCGTCACCCAGGACTCAATGGCGGCCGCGCCGTGGATCACGCTGGGCACGATGGCGTCCTTCGCCCAGTCCTGCATGGCCGACTGCAGGTACTCGTTGAAGAGGGTCGGGTCGCAGTCGGTGCGGGCGCAGATGGAGCCCTTCTTGGGGTTGAAGGCCTCCTGTCCCTCCTTGGAGCCGCAGACCTTCAGCCAGTTGATGGCGTTGGCGCGGTTGGGCGCTTTCTTGGGCAGTGAGAAGCTGTCCGACAGGGCGACGAAGATGCCCTTGGTCCCAGGCGACGGAGCCCAGCCGTAGTCCGTGTACTTCATGGACTGGAACCAGCCGTTGGTCCAGTCGCCCATGATCATCATGGCGCCCTTGTTGTCAATCAGGTAGTGGCCTGCGCCGTCCCAGGAGAGGGCCGGGTGGTCGCTGTTGACGTAGGTGAGCATGCGCTTGAAGTTCTCCAGGGCCTGGGTGACGCAGGGGTCCGTCCACTGGACCGCGCCCGTCCACAGCCCGGCGTACTTCTCCGCGCCGCAGGTGCCCGCCAGGACGTCCTCAAAGACGTGCCCGGCCTCCCAGCCACCGCTGGTGCCCATGGCCAGGGGGACGATCCCCTTCGCCTTCAGCGCGTCGGCCACGGCCCAGAACTCATCCCAGGTGGTGGGCGGGGTCAGCCCGTTGTCGGCGAAGATGGACTTGTCGTACCACAGCACGTTGGAGCGGTGGATGTTGACCGGCACACCCCAGTAGTGGTCCTTGTACTTGAGGAGGGTGAGGAGGTCGGCCGGGAAGACTTTCTCCAGGCCCTCGGAGGCGAAGAGGTCATCCAGGGGCTCCAGGTACTGCTCGGGGCTGTACCCTTCCACTTCCAGGCCAGCGTGCAACTGGAAGGTGTCCGGCGGGTCCCCGGCGATGAGGCGCGGCTTCACCACCGCCCGGAAGACGAAGCCCGCCCCACCAGCCACCGTGGCGTTGACGATTTCCACGCCCGGGTACTTGGCCGAGTAGACGTCAAAGAGGCCCTTCAGGCCCTCGGCCTCGCCACCAGCCGTCCACCAGGAGGCCACGACCAACTGGCCGGCGGCCGGCTTGCCGAAGAGCAACTCCGGCTTCTTGGGGTCCCACTTGGCCAGGAAGGCTTCGGCCTCTTCCTTGCTGGGGATCCAGATCTTCCAGCCGGGCTCAATGAGGTCGGCGTTCTCAATGCGGGCGAAGGACGGATCCTCCAGGTGCTTCTGGTTGGTGGCGGCCATGATGGCTGGCCAGGCGAACATGTTGCCCAGGTACTTGTCCGCCAGTTTGCTGAGCCAGTCGTCCTTGACGATGATGTACTCCATACCCTGGGCTGCCGGTGCCGCCGAGACCACGCTCGGCAGCAGCATGGCGAGGATGGCGATCAACGACACGACACTGAGCGCTTTCCGGAACATGTTGCCCCCTCCTTTGGAGACTGCTGCTGAACAACCTGTCAGACGACTATCGCGCGTGTTCCTGACCTTTTCGCTCGCTGCACCTCACCTCCTTAACTCTGGCGGAATCCTTTCTCCAGGCCTCTGGAGAGCCTACCGTGCGCACCGGAAACCGATGTCGTCGTTGGCGGTCTCCGGCGTGCCCGCGTTGCGCACTGTGGTGCGCAGGAACTCGGCGGTCTCAAACCACCCACCTCCCCGCAGGACCCTGAATTTCTCGCCGAAGTAGGGCGATTCGTAGGTGCTGCCGGGATAGGGTTTGTACCAGTCCGCGGTCCACTCCCAGACGTTGCCCGCCATGTCCATCACGCCGTAGGGGCTCGCGCCCTCGGCGAAGGAGCCCACGGCTGTGGTGCCGCGGATGCCCCGGTCTTTCCCGTTGGCCTTTTGGGGATCGTACTCGTTGCCCCAGGGGTAGACGCGCCCATCGGTTCCACGGGCGGCCTTCTCCCACTCGGCCTCGGTGGGGAGCCGCTTGCCCACCCACTGGCAGTAGGCCACGGCGTCGTTCCAACTGACCTTCACCACCGGGTGGTTGTCCTTGCCCTGGGCGTAGGTGCGCCAGGTGTTGGCCACGCCAGCCTTCTCCGCGTCCGTCCTGTACCCTGTGGCCTCCACGAACTTGGCGAAATCCGCGTTGGTAACCTCAAACTTGTCAATCTCAAAGGCTGGCAGGTCCACCTGGTGGGCTGGGGCCTCGTCCCCCCGGCCGGTGTCGGAGCCCATGAGGAAGGGACCGGCAGGGATGAGGACCATGATGTCCGTCACTGGCGGCGGGGTCGGGGCGGGGAGCGCTTCCGTCGCCGTGGGTGCGGCCCCCGGCGTCACCTCCGTTGGCGTGGGAGCCGGCGGGCGCGGCGTGGGCGTGGGGAAGGGCGTCGGGGTTGGCGGCGGCGGCAGTGGCGTGGGCGTGGGGAGGACCTGGATGGGTGTGAAAGCCGCCTCCGGGGTGGGGGTCCCCGCAGGCGTAGGAGCCTCCCCTGCCTTGCACCCCGCAAGGGCCACGAGAAGGGCAATGCAGAGAAGGACCGTGGTTCGCTTCATGAGCGTCCTGCTCCTCTTGGTGCTGGCGGCGGACCGGTCTTAACCTAAGGAGGCCCGGACGCGCGGGCCCGGGTCGCGAGGCCTCTTTCACACTGACATTATATCCCGCGGTGAGGGGAAAGTCAAGTTTGGAGGATCTGAGCCGGACTTAAGACCGTAGGGCACGCCTCCTGGCGTGCCCTCTGCGCCGGGAAGAGCGGGCGCGGCCCCCCCTTGCGAAAACGAGACAGCCTTGAAAAAACAGGGTCGCGCCATCTTGACAACCGCGCCCTCCCGTGGTATAATAGGGTTGTAACCGTTTACGAAAGCGTTTTCCCCGGTTGCCTATGGTGGCCCGGAGGGTGTCCCAGTGCCGAGGATGACCACCATCCGCGATGTGGCCCAGCGAGCCGGCGTTTCGGTGGCGACGGTCTCCCGCGTCATGAATGGCTCGGCCAACGTCAGCCCCGAACTCCGGGAGCGGGTCTGGGAAGCCATCAAAGCCCTCAACTACTCCCCCAGCGCTCTCGCCCGCGGCCTGAACACCCGCATCAGCAGCACCATCGGCGTCTGCGTCCCCAGCATCACCAAACACCCCTTCTGGGCCCAGGTCGTCAGCGGCATTGAGGACGAATGCCGCAGGAGCGGCTACAACCTCTTCCTCTGCCACACGGAGAGCGACCCCCAGCGGGAGCGAGATTACATAGAACTCCTCCGCACGCGGCGGGCGGATGGCCTCATCCTGGGGCCTTCCGCCGATTCCGCCGCCCACCTGGAGGCCCTCCTCTCCCCTGACTGGCCCCTGGTCCTGGTGGACCGCAGGTTGCGGGACCTGGACGTGCCGGCCATCCTGGTGGACAACTACCGCGCGTCCCTGGAGGCTGTGGAGTACCTGATCCGGCTCGGGCACCGCCGCATCGGGGTCGTCGCCGGCTCCCCTGCCCATACTGTCGCCCAGGACCGCATCCGGGGGTACCGGGACGCCCTCACGCGCCACGGCCTCCCCGTGGACGAGGGCCTCATCTGGATGCGCTCCTACGAGGACGAGCACGCCTACGCCGCCACGAAGGCCCTCCTGGCCCTGCCCGACCCACCCACGGCCATCTTCTCCTGCTCCGGCCGCCTGGCCCGGGGGGTCCTGCACACGCTGCAAGAAGAGGGGGTGCGCATCCCCCAGGAGATGTCCTTCCTCACCTTTGACGACTACGATTGGATGACCCTGGTCTCGCCTCCCCTGACAGCCATCGCCCAGCCCGCGGTGGAAATGGGGCGGCAGGCCATGCAGATGCTGCTGCGGCTCATCAAGGGCGAAACGCCCCCAGTAGACCGGGAGGTGATCCTGGAGACCACCTTCATGGAACGCGGCTCTTGCGGGCCGCCGCCAGGCCAGCCAGTGCCGCAGGCTGTGCAGGTGGGGACTTCCGCGCAAGGAGGGATGCCGTGAAGTTGGGCCTCGTCGCGCCCTTCTGGGAGACGGCGCTGGGCTTCGCCGCCGAAGCGGGGCTGGACTGCGTGGAACTGCAGGCCCGGCCCGGTTCGTCCCTGGACGAGGCCCGGCGGGAGCCCGGCGGCGTGGAGCGCATCCGGGAGACCCTGGACCGCTACGGCGTCCGCGTCTCGGGCTTTCTCTTCACCCTGAACTACCTGGCCCCGGGCGAGGAGGGAGAGCACGCGCGGGCCTACCTGCGGGAGATGATAGACCTGGCTGCCCAGTTGGGCGTGCCCACCATTTCCACCACTACCGGGCGCCTGCGGGATGCCGACTTCCGCACCAACCTGGAGCAGTACGTGCGGGTCTGGCGGCCCCTGGTCCGCTACGCCGCGGAGAAGGGCGTGCGCATCGTCTACGAAAACTGCCCGCACGACCCCCAGAACAGCCCCAACCTGGCCCTGAACCCGGTCTGGTGGAACGCCCTCTTTGAGGCTCTGCCGGCCGACAACCTGGGCCTGGAATACGACCCCTCGCACCTGGTCTGGCAGGGTGTGGACTACCTGGAAGCGGTCCGGGCCACCGGCCGCAAGATCCTCTCCGTCCACGCCAAGGACTGCGAGGTGGACCGCCGCCGCCTGGCCCAGGTGGGGTACCTGGCCGACGGCTGGTGGCACTACCGCATCCCCGGCGCTGGGGAGGTGGATTGGCCGAAACTCTTCCTGCGCCTGCGGGAGGTGGGGTACGATGGCGACGTCCTCATAGAGCACGAGGACCCCGCCTTCGGCATGGAGCGGATGCTGGAAGCGTTGGTCCTTTCGGTGCGGTACCTCCGCGCGCTTGTGGGCTAGGCCCCAGAAGCGCCTTGCCAGGAGTGAGAGAGGAGGTGATGTGCAAGAGCGAGGAAGAGGGAAGCGCCTTCAGGAGGCAGTTGAGGAGCCGGGAGCAGCGACCAGTAGATCCAACTGAGGAGGGATAAGAGATGAAGAAGTTGACCCGCCGAGAGTTCCTGCGCATCGCCGGCCTGACGGCAGCGAGCGCCACTGCTCTGAGCGCCCTGGAAGCCTGCGCGCCCAAGGCCACGCCCACACCTGCGCCAGCCACCCAGCCGCCGGCCGCGCCGACGGCTACCCCGGTGCCACCCACCAAGCCGCCGGCCAAGGCCGGGAAGATCGTGGAGTTCTTCGCCTGGGGCGGCCCGACCGACATCCCTATGTGGGACGTGATGGCCAAGAACTTCATGAAGCAGTACCCTGACTTCCTGATCAAGATCTCCATTGGCCCGTGGGGAGGAACGCTGGGGACCGAGTACTACACCAAACTGCAGACCCAGATCGCTGGCGGCGCCCCTCCGGACATCGCCGGCTTCCAGGGATGGGAATGGCAGCCCTTCGCCGACAAAGGGGTGCTGGCACCCATAGAGGACTACATCAAGCGGGACAACTTCACCGATCCGTGGCCCGACTTCCCTGTCGTCCACACCACCTGCGAGCGGAAAGGCCACACCTGGCACATCCCGCTCCAGATGGGCACCATGGTCATGTTCTACGCCAAGAAGCACTTTGACGAGGCCGGCATCCCCTACCCCACCGACGACTGGACCATGGAGGAGTTCCTGGACATCGCCCAAAAACTGACCAACACGAAGGGCGACTTCAAGAAGTGGGGCTACCAGGCCAACGGCAACTGGTACCGGGACATCCACTGGATCCGCTCCACGGGCAAGCGGGAATTTGACACCCTGGTGGACCCCCACAAGGCCCAGTTCAACCAGCCGGAGATCGTGGACATCGTCCAGTTGGTGGCCTCGGACGTCTACTACAAACTCAAAATCTCCCCCACGCCGGCCGACCTGGAGGGCGGGGCCAACACCATTGACACGGGCAACTGCGCCATGAAGTACGAAGGGGCCTGGTACTTCCCCAACCTCATGAGCCCCAAACTGCAGGAGGAGGGCAAGGCGGTCCCCTTTGATGTGGTGCTCATGCCCAAGGGCGCGGACCCCAACCGGCCGCACCGCGCCTGGTCCGAGGGCGTCAACATCCTCAAGACCGGGCGGGAGGACGATGCCTGGGAGTTCGCCAAGTACATGGCCGGCCCCGAGGGGAACAAGATCCACTCCGAGATCACGGGCCGCATCCCCAACTCCCCCAAACTGGTGGAGGAGTTCTGGCTGCCCATGGTCAAGGAGAAGTTCGGCGTCCAGAACGGCCGGGCTTTCTTGGAGGCCTTCAAGCGGGGCCAGGTGGACGTCATCGGCGGTGTCCCTCGCAGCAAGATGTGGGCCGAGGTGGTCAAGCCGGTGGCCTGGGACCCGCTCACACTGGGGACGGCCAAGGCTGCCGACGTCCTGCCGGAGGTGGACAAGAAGCTCCAGGCCATGCTGGACGAGTACTGGAAGGAGCAGGGATAATCCCGCTCCTAATTGAGGGTGTGACAAGCAAGGGCTGGGTTGCGTCCGGCCCAGCCCTTGCTCTTTCCCTACCGTAGGGCTGACACACCCGCGGATCCGAGTGAGGTGTGCGATGATCGGTGCTGTGCGCGCGTGGTGGCGGCGGTGGTTCACCGGCCTGGCCAGAGAGGAAACCTTCGCCGGGTTCCTCTTCGCCTCGCCCTTCCTCATCGGCTTTCTGGTCTTCATCGCCTTCCCCATGGCCTACTCCATCTGGCTGGTGTTCTACAAATGGGACCTCCTCTCGCCTCCCCGGTACGTAGGCCTCGGGAACCTGGTCAAGATGGTGCAGGACCCCGTGGCGAACCTCAGCCTCTACAACAGCGCTTACTACACCGTGTTCGCCGTGCCCATCCAGTTGGTCATCTCTTTCACCCTGGCCATGCTCCTAACCCAGCCCGTCAAGGGACGGGCCTTCTACCGGGCCGGGTTCTACCTGCCCATCATCGTGCCCGCCGTGGCCAGCGCCGTGGTCTGGCAGCGGGTCTTCCACCCGGAGGTGGGCATCCTGAACGAGGTGATCGGCTGGTTCGGCGTCCCGCCTCAAAAATGGCTCTGGGACCCCAAACTGGCCAAGCCCGCCTTCATCTTCATGTCCTTCTGGATGATCGGGCGGCAGATGGTCATCTTCATCGCCGGGCTGCAGTCCATCCCGGAGTCGCTCCTGGAAGCGGCCAGCATTGACGGAGCGGGGCCGCTCCAGCGGATCCTCCACATCACCATCCCCTTGATGACGCCCATGATCTTCTACAACATGGTGATGGCCATCATCAACTCCTTCCAGACTTTCATCCCAGCCATGCTGATGACCGAGGGCGGGCCTCAGAACGCCACCCTCTTCGTAGTGCTGAACATCTACCGCAACGCGTTCCAGTACTACAACATGGGGTACGCTTCGGCCCTGGCCTGGGAACTCTTCGTCATCATCGTCGGATTCACCATCGCCCAGTTCTACCTCTCGCAACGCTGGGTCTACTATGCAACGGAGTGAGGCACCATGGTGACGGAAGCGCGTGCGATCCCCCGGCCGAGAGTTGAGGTTTCCTGGTGGCGCAAGAACAAGAGGAAAGTCCTCCGCGCCCTGTGGCTGGGCTTCCTCCAGATCTTCTTGACGGCTCTGGTCATCACCTTCCTGGTGCCCACCATCTGGATGGTGGTGTCTTCGTTCAAAGCCTCCACGGAGATCTTCGCCCATCCCATCGTATGGATCCCGAAGAAGTGGCTGTGGCGGAACTACGTGGAGGCAGCGACAATCCTCCCCCTGGGGCGCTTCGCCCTCAACACCCTCATCGTCACTTCGGTGGCCACGCTGGGGACCGTGGTCTCCTCGGCCATCGTGGCCTACAGTTTCTCCCGCCTGCGCTGGCCAGGGAGGGACTTCTTCTTCGGCCTCCTCCTGGCCACCATCATGCTGCCGGAGGTCGTGACCCTTGTCCCCCGCTTCATCATGTTCCGCTGGTTCAAGTGGGTGGATACCTTCCTGCCTCTCACGGTGCCTTACTGGTTTGGGACGGCGACTTTCTACGTCTTCCTGATGCGGCAGTTCCTACGGGGCATCCCCATGGAACTGGAGGATGCGGCCCGCATTGACGGGTGCAGCCGCTTCCGCATCCTCTGGCAGATCCTCATGCCCCTCTCCAAGCCCGTCCTGGCTACGGTGACGGTGTTCTCCCTGATCCAGCATTACAACGACTATATGAACCCCCTGATCTACCTGAACAAGATGGAACTCTGGACCCTGGCCCTGGCCATCCGCACCTACAACAGCCAGTACGTGGCCAACTGGGAGTGGATCTTCGCTGTCGGCACCATGATGCTGATCCCCATGCTGATCCTCTTCATCGTCGCCCAGCGCTACTTCGTCCAGGGCATCACCCTGACCGGGTTCGGAGGGCAGTAGCGAGAGGAGAGCGCTGGAAGGGCGGGCGATCGCACGCGGGCGGGTGCTGCATGGACCTTTACAAGGGCGACTGGCTCCAGGCTCGCCAGCGCATAGAGGCTTGGTGGGAACGGGAGATCATAGACCGGCCTTGCCTGCAGATTTTCGTCCCCAAGGACCCTGCAGCCCTGGGTTTTCCGCCGGTCTGGACGGAGGTCCTCCGCCAGGGGACAGGTCTGGAGAGAGAACCTGTTGAAACCGCCCTGAAACGGTGGCTGCACGTGGGGGCATGGAACAGCCTGGACCCAGAGCGGGCTGTCCGGAACCGCCGCTGGGCCTTTGGCCTGACCTACTTCGTGGGCGAGAGCTTCCCCCGGATGCGGGTGTACCTGGGCCCCGGGGTGCTGACCGCTTTCCTGGGGTGTCCCCTGACCCTGGAAGAGTTCACCTCTTGGCAGGAACCGATCCTCGCCGATTGGAGCCAGTTGGGCCGGTTCCAGTGGGACGAGGAAAACCCCTGGTGGCAGCTGGTGCTCCGGCTCACGGAGACTGCGGTGGCCGACAGCAAGGGCGACTATGTGGTGGGGATCACCGACCTGGGGGGCGCTGGTGACCTGGCCGCCAACCTGCGAGGGACCCAGAGGCTCCTCCTGGACCTCTACGACCATCCCGAAGAGGTGTTGGCCCTGGAAGAGCGCCTCTGCGACTGGTGGCTTGCGGCGTACGACCGCCTGTACACCCTGACCTCTTCCCTGGGCGTGGGGTGCTGCTCGTGGCTCTTGGCGTGGCATGCGGGGCGGACCTACCCCATCCAGTGCGATTTCAGCGCCATGATCTCGCCCCGCATGTTTGAGCGGTTCTTCCTGCCCACATTGCTCAGGCAGGCACGGGCCCTGGACCGCTGTATCTACCACCTGGATGGCCCCGATGCGGTGCGGCACCTGGACCTGCTGCTGGCTTGCCCGGAGATCCACGCCATCCAGTGGGTGCCCGGTGCAGGAGGGGGGCCCATGGTCCAATGGATCCCCCTTCTCCAGCGTATCCAGGCCGGTCAGAAGGCCGTGCACGTTCAGGCTCCACCCTGGGAGGTGCCAGAACTTCTGGAGGCGCTGGAACCGGAGGGCCTGATGATAGAGACCGTGGCGCCGGACCTGGAGCAGGCAGAGACCCTCCTCGCGCTGGCAAGGAAGGTGGCAGCCCAGAAGGCCCGCCGCTGGCGTGGGTGGGCACAAGGGTGAACAGTATGTACATAAAGTGATAAACCGAAGCGACGAGGGATTTTTATGGAACAGGACAGGACAAAACCTCTCCGCGCGGCCCTCATCGGGGCCGGGGACATGGGCTCGGCCCACGCCATGGTCTGGCACTTCATGAAGGAGACGGAACTGGTCTCCGTCTACGACGCCGACCTGGCCCGCGCCCAGCGCCTGGCGGCCATGTTCCGCATCCCCGTGGTGGCCCAGACCATGGAGGAGGCCATCCACCGCCCCGAGGTGGATGCTGTCCTCATCGCCGTGCCCGCCTACCACCACCTGGAACCAGCCCTCATGGCCGCCCGCTTCGGCAAGCACATCTTCTGCGAGAAGCCCATCGCCCTCACCCTGGAACAGGCCGACCAGATGATCCGCGCCGCCGAGGAGGCCGGCGTGCGCCTGACGGTGGGCTTCCAACGGCGACATCTCTCCCTCCAGCGACGGCTGCGGGACCTCATCGCCGAGGGGGCCATCGGCCGGCCGGTGGTGGCCCACTACTTTGACGCCCTGGAAATCCGCCCCAAGCGGGCCATGCACGACCTGGCCACGGGCAACGGCGGCCCCCTCATTGACCAGTGCGGCCACTACTTTGACCAGTGGCGGATGATCTTCGGCGCGGAGCCGGTGCGGGTGACGGCCCGCGGCTGCACCCTCGCCCAGGGCCGTCCCGAACTTGCGCACATCTCCCACCTGGCCCCCGACACCGCCTCCGTCATCGTGGAGCACGACTCCGGCGACCTGGGCACCCTCTTCATCACCTGGGGCCTGCCCCCAGGGGTGAACCTCAAACGGGAGGACTGCCTCCTGGTGGGGCCGAAAGGGGCCATCCGCATCAGCGACATGGGCCTGGAACTCCTGCGCGAGGGCGGGCGGCGGGAGACCTTCTTCTCCGACGAACTCTTCCTGGAGGTGGAGGCCCGCCACTGGGTGCGCTGCCTGCGGGAGGGGCGCGAGCCCGAGGTCACTGCCCACGACGCCCGCAAGGCCCTGGAAGTCTCCTGGGCGGCCATCCGCTCCCTCCAGACCGGGGAGACGGTGACGCTGCCCCTCTGAGCCCGGCGTAAAGGAAGAAGACCATGCCCCTGCAGATCGGCTACCAGCCGCGCGGCTACATCAATTACGCTCAGGAGACCGGCAGCCACTTCAGCCTGGACCTGGTCCTGCGGGAGGTCTCCCTGGCCGGCTTCGTGGGCCTGGAGATCGGCGGGCAGTGGGACCTGGGGACGCCAGAGAAGTGCCGGGAGACCCTCGCCCGCTACGGCCTGAGACTTGCGGCCCTGCCGGTCGTCCTCTGGCAGGAGGTGGATTGGGACGGGGTCCTGGCCAGGGCCCGCTTCCTGGAGGCCCTGGGAGCGCGCCAGATGATGGTCTGCGGCGGCTTCTGGCGGGAGGAGGGGCGCAAGCCGACCCCGGATGAACTGCGCGCCTTCGCCCGCACCTGCGAGGACCTGGCCCGCCGCGTGGCCGACCATGGCGTGCAGGCCGGTTTCCACAACCACCTGGGCTCCCTGGTGGAGCAGGAGGACGAACTGGATTTCTTCCTGGGGGAGACGGAGGCGATGGGGTACTACCCCGACCTCGGCCACGCCCGCGCCGCGGGGTGGGACCCCCTGCCCTCCCTCCGCCGGTACGGGGCCCGCATCGTCGGCGCGCACCTCAAGGACGTCCTCGTGGACCCCGTAACAGGGGCCTTCCAGCGGTTCGTGGAACTGGGCAAGGGGAACGCCGGGCTGGACCTCGTCACCTGCCTGAAGGAACTGGAGCAGCACCTGGACGGATGGGCCTTCGTGGAGCAGGACCACACCTCGTTCAACCCTGGCCTGGACGCGCTGGAGAACTACCGGTACCTGATGCGGCTGGGGTACCTCCCCTAGGGCTGGACCCCATCGGGTGTTGACGGTAGGCCATCCTGAGCCAAACGACGGAGAGGGGGCTGGGGGAGGAGTGCTCAGAACCCCGGAGAAACATGTGCCCGCCACCTGGGACGGATGGCGGGCACACGCTTTTCCGCGCCTGGCGTCACTTCAGTTGGGCCAGGAACTCGTCGTGCTTCATGGGGCGGGAGAAGACGGGGAAGTTGACCGTGGTGGTGAAGCCCTGGATGTCCCATGAAGCGGAGCCGGTGCAGTCAATTAGGGTGATGACGTTGTAGCCCCGGTCGTAGGCAGTGCGGGCCGTGGACTCCACGCAGACGTTGGTGAGGAAGCCGGCGATGGCCACGTTCTTGATGCCCCGCATGCGCAGGATGAAGTCCAGGTTGGTGCTGGTGAAGGCATCCACGCTGCGCTTGCCCTCCACGACGATGTCGCCGGGCTGGGGCGTCAGTTCGTCAATGATCTGCGCGGCCCAGGTCCCCTTGCGGAAGGTCCCTCCGTCCTTCACCGCCTTGAAGATGCCATAGGGCTCCTCTCCCATCTCTGGGTACCCCTCGTCAAAGAAGATGGGCGTGTGCAGGATGAGGACCCCCTTTGCCCGGGCCTTCTGCACCAGGTCCACCGTGTTGGGGATGGTCTGGTTCTTCTCTATGACGTCCTTGACTGCCTCGTAGAGGCCGCCCCCAGGCTTGCAGAACTCGTTCTGGAACTCAATGAGCACCACAGCCGTTTCCTTGGGATCCATATTGCACCTCCCCTTCGAGCAGATGGCAACACACCGACCCGATAGAGGTAAGTATACCGCAAGAAGGTCAGATGTCAAGAGGGCTGCTCTAGGCCGCTGGCTGACCCATTCTTTAGAACTCTGACGGCCTTCTGGCACGGCAGACCGTAGGGCACGCCTCCTGGCGTGCCACCCCCGTAGGGGCAGCCCCCTGCGCCTGCTCAGGAAGGTCACGCTACAAGCGTGACCTACGCGGTATGCCGAACGGACATTCTGTAGGGCTGGACCACAGTGATTCTTGAAGGCATGGCCTTCTGAGGAGCGAGCGATGAGGGGTGCGTGAACGTAGGGGCACGGCGGCGCCGTGCCCCTACCGGGCGGCATGCCAGGGCCGCTCTACAAACAATTTTCTTTGTGGCGCAGCAGTAGGGCACGCCTCCTGGCGTGTCTTCCGCGCCGGGAAAAGCAGTCATAGTCTTCGCTTGTAAGCACGGGACACCCCCTGGCCCACTCCAGGGCCACGGTTGACAGAAAGAGGGGTCACGTGTATAATTAGGCATGGCTAAACATTTTATTTTGGCAAGCCTTCTACCCAGGGAGGAGCAGACCCATGTTCTCTCGCTCGGCTGAGGAATACCTGGAGGCCATCTACCGCCTGGCAGGGGAGGCAGAAGAGGGGATGGTCCCCCTCTCCACCCTGGCGGAGCACCTGGCCGTCTCCCCCGTCTCGGCCAACCAGATGGTGCGCCGTCTGGAGGAGCGGGGCCTCCTGAACTACATCCCATACCGGGGCGTCGCTCTCTCGGAAGGCGGTAGAGCCGCGGCTGCGGGCTTGATCCGCCGACACCGCTTGTGGGAGCGCTTCCTGGCGGACATCCTCGGCCTCCCCTGGGAGCAGGTCCACGAAGAGGCATGCCGGCTGGAACATGCCACGTCGCCTCTGGTGGAAGCGTATCTGGCCCGCTTCCTGGAGGAGCCCCAGACGTGCCCCCACGGCCACCCCGTGCCCGACGAGGAAGGGATCGCGCCTCCTCAGGGCCGGCTTTCCCTCATGGACGTGGAACCGGGGGGAAAGGCGCGGGTCCTCAGCGTGCCGGAGCGGGACCCAGCCCTCCTGCGCTACCTGGCGCAGATGGGGCTGGAGCCCGGGGCCGTGGTCCAGGTGGAGGACCATGCCCCCTTCGGCGGCGTCCTCACCATCGTCGTAGCCGGAGCGCGCCATGCCCTGGGGAAAGACGTGGCGGAGAAGGTCCGCGTCCAGGCCCTTCTGCCGGAGGAGCACCTATGAGCACACGGACGGACCTTCCCTTGAGCGCTTTGGGCCCGGGCGAGCGGGCCATCGTCCGGCGGGTGGTTGGCGGACACGGCATCGTGGGGCGGCTTGCCTGTCTGGGGTTCACGCCTGGCGCGGAGGTGACCATGATCCAGAACTTCGGCCGCGGCCCCCTCATCGTGGAAGTGCGCGGGGCGCGCATCGCCCTGGGCCGCCGCGAGGCGGCACGGGTGTGGGTGCAGCCAGTCCCGGTCCCTTCGGAGGTGTGAAGCCATGCGCACCGGGTCCTGTCACGACCCAGGGCCTTCCCCTGTGGACCTCCTCCAGGCCGAGGAGGCCCTGGCCGCGGGGGAACAGGTCATCCAGGTTGCCCTGGCCGGCCAGCCCAACGTGGGCAAATCCACCATCTTCAACCTCCTCACCGGTCTGAACCAGCACGTGGGGAACTGGCCGGGCAAGACGGTGGAACGGAAGGTTGGCTTCTACCGCCACAACGGCCGCCTCTACCGCCTGACGGACCTTCCCGGCACCTACAGTCTGACGGCCAACTCTGAAGAGGAGCGCATCGCCCGGGACTTCATCCTGCGGGAGCGGCCGGACGTGGTGGTGGCCGTGGTGGACGCGGCCATCCTGGAGCGGAGCCTGTACCTCCTTTCAGAACTCCTAATGCTGCCGCAGCCAGTGGTGCTGGCCCTGAACATGGTGGACGTGGCCCGCCAGCGGGGCCTGGAGATAGAGCCCCACGTCCTGGAGGCGGCCCTGGGCATCCCCGTGGTGCCCATGGTGGCAAGCCGCGGGCAGGGGGTCCGGGAACTGATGGACGTGGTGGAGAAGGTGGCCACGGAGGGCCTTCCATGCCCACCCAACCGCCCCACCATCCGGGAGGACCACCAGGCGGTCCTCCATCAGATTGTGGCCCTTATCCAGGGCGCGGTCCCACCCCCGTACCCCGAGGACTGGGCCGCCCTGAAACTCCTGGAGGGCGACGAAGAGGTGACCGCGCTCGTGCGGAGCCACCTTGCACCAGAGCGGTGGGAGGAGGTGCACCGCCTCCTCATGCAGCACGAGGACGCCGTCCTCGCCGTGGCCGGGGCGCGCTACGACTGGATCCGGCGCATGGTGCGGGCTGCGGTGGTGCAGCCGCGGGCCGGCCGCATCACCCAGACCGACCGGCTGGACCGCGTGGCCACGCACCCGGTGTGGGGGGTGCTGTTGCTCCTCCTGGCCCTAGGTGCCCTCTTCTGGGTGACTTATGCCATCGGCTCGCCCATCCAGGCCTGGCTGGACGAGATTGTGGTGCAGGGAGCAGCGGCCTGGATCCGCCGGGCTCTGGCCGGTGCGCCGGAGTGGCTGGTGGGCTTCCTGGCCGACGGCGTCCTCGGGGGCGCGGGCATGGTGGTGACCTTCCTGCCCATCCTGGCTGTCTTCTTCGCCGCGCTGGGCTTCTTGGAGGACACCGGCTACATGGCCCGGGCCGCCTACGTGATGGACCGCTTCATGCACCTGATGGGTCTGCACGGCAAGAGTGCCCTGCCGCTCTTCCTCGGGTTTGGGTGCAACGTGCCGGCGGTGATGGGGGCGCGCATCGTGGACTCGCCCAAGGCGCGCCTCTTGACCATCTTGCTCGCCCCCCTCGTCCCCTGCACAGCGCGCATGGCCGTCCTGGCCGTGCTGGCGCCCATCTTCTTCGGGAGCCAGGCCGCGCTTGTCTCCTGGAGCCTGGTGGCCCTGAACCTGGTGGTCCTGGTGCTCCTGGGCATCGCCCTGCACGAACTGGTGCTGGGGGGCGAGCATGTAGCCTTCATCATGGAACTGCCCCTGTACCATGCCCCCAACTGGCGGACCATCGGCATCCACGTGTGGCAGCGTCTCCTGGCCTTCCTGCAGAAGGCGGGGACCATCATCCTGGTCGTCTCGGTTGTCGTCTGGGCCCTTTCCTACTTCCCGGGTGGGGACATCCAGACCAGTTACCTGGCCTCGGTGGGCCGAGGGCTGGAGGGCCTTGGCCTCCTGATGGGGGTGCGCTGGGAACTGATGGTCGCGCTCCTCACCAGTTTCGTGGCCAAGGAGAACACCATCGCCACCCTGGGCATCCTCTTCAACGTGGGAGAGGGCGGCAGGGGCCTGGCGGAGGCCCTGCAAGGGATGCTCTCCCCAGCCGCGGCCCTGGCCTTCCTGGCCGCCCAGATGCTCTTCATCCCCTGTGCGGCGACCATGGCGGCCATCCGCCAGGAGACTGCTTCCTGGCGCTGGACGCTCTTCGGCCTGGGGCTGCTCCTGGCCGTCTCCCTGGGGGCGGGCGCCCCCGGCATCC